>NZ_KV823489.1:88048-103962 GCF_001815965.1 Corynebacterium sp. HMSC22B11
TTTATCGAACCCGCCGTGCTCGGCCGGGTTCTTTTCTTTATCGACGCCCCGCCCCGCGGCCTTGGGATCTTTCACCCGCCCGGCGGCGTTCCGGGCGCTGCGGGCCTTAGCAAGGCTGGCGAGCCCGCGTGGTGCGCGGCGGGCCATTTAGACGCCGAGCTCGTCGAGCACGTGGTTGACCAGCGGGCCGAGCGTGGCCATGCCGTCGCGAATTGCGCCTCGGCTGCCGGCGATGTTCACGACCACGGTGGACCCGGAGATGCCGGCGAGGCCACGGGAGAGAGCGGCATCCTTGTTATTGGCGGCCAGCCCGGAGCTGCGGATCGCCTCCGCGATGCCCGGGATGCGGCGATCCAGCAGCTTGCGGGTGGCCTCGGGGGCGCGGTCACGGGGACCGAAGCCGGTACCGCCGATGGTGATGACGAGATCTGCGCCGCCCACCACGCCGGTTTCGATGGCGTGGCGGATCTCGCTCTTGCGCTCGGCGACGTTGACAACCGCATCGACGATGAAGCGGTCCTCTGCGAGCAGTTCGGCAACGAGCTCGCCACTGCCGCCCTGGCCAGCGCGATCCTCCCCGATCAGCACGACAAGCGCGTGGCGGGTGGGCACGGCCTCGGCGGCTGCGCGCTTGGCGGCGGCCTGCGCATCGAGGCTCTGGTCAAGGCTGTGGAGGAAGCTATCGTCTGGCTCCGGAATGGCGGCGTCCAGCCGGTCTAGCTGACTGTGGTCGATGTCGTCCACGATCGGGTTTCGGACACCGAGCTCGTGGGCTTCATTCCGGTTTAGCGTCAACGCTTTTACTCCTTCACGGCAGGTGGGTCGCTTTAACTTTAACGCGGGAGAGGATTTTTAAAACCCCTAATGAGGTTTTATTTTCACCCCTCCCCCGTGCGTGTCTACTCCTGGGTTTCGGCCTCGGTGCCGAGGGTGACGTCGAGCTGCTTTTCCGGTCCATGTCCCCCAGGCAGGACGGTGAGCTTCACGGTGTCCCCGACTTCGTGGGAACGGATGGCGGCGATGAGCCCCACGCCGGTGTCGATGAGTCGGTCGTCGACCTTGCGCACCACGTCCCCCTTCTTCAAACCAGCCTTTTCTGCGGGGCTGCCGGGGCTAACTTCCATGACCTCGGCTCCCACGTAGCGGCTGGCGGTGTTGATCTGCGCGCCGATCATCGGGTGGGCGGCCTTGCCGTTATCGATCAGCTGCTTGGCGATGCGCACCGCCTGGTTGGACGGGATGGCGAAGCCCAGGCCGATGGAGCCGGAGGTACCCCCTCCACCCAGGGTCGCGATGACGGTGGGGATGCCCACGAGCTCGCCCTTGAGGTTCACGAGCGCGCCGCCGGAGTTTCCGGGGTTGATGGCGGCGTCGGTCTGGATGGCGTCGATGAGGGAGCCCTCGCCGCCGTCCTCGCCGGCTGCCTGGACGGGGCGGTCCTTGGCGGAGACGATGCCGGAGGTCACGGTGGAGTTCAGGCCCAGCGGGGAGCCGATCGCGGCGACCGTCTCGCCAACATTGATGGCGTTGGAGTCCCCCATCGCCATGGGTTGCAGGTTATCGGCGCCTTCCGCCTTGATGACGGCGATATCGGTCTGCGGGTCAGCGGCGATGAACTTAGCTGGCAGCACGCGACCATCGGCGGTGATCACCTGCATCTTCGCACCACCCTTGGCGGCGGCACCGACGACGTGGTTATTGGTGAGGATCATCCCGTCGTTGGTGAAGATGGATCCGGACCCCTCCTCCCCGCCACGGGCGGTCTGCACTTGGATCTGCACCACCGAGCGGGTGACCTTATCCGCGACCTGGGCGATGGTCCCGGACTCCTCCAGTCGGCTACTGCTGGTGTCTTCGTTGCCGGTAGGCGCAGAGTCGAGGGTGTTCACGGAGCGGGTGCTGTTGGTTCCCTGCATGGAGGTCAGGGCGAAGGTCGTGCCGGAGGCGAGAACCACCGCACCCACCATGAGGGCCGCGACCGCACCGGTGGACCAGCGCTTCTTCTCCTTCGGCGGCGTGTTCAGCGGGCCCTCGCCCGGCTCGCCTGGCCCTGCCTGGGGCGGGTAGCCCGGTTCGTGCGGCAGCGCCTGCGGGTGCTGTGGAACCTGCGCGCCCTGGCGGGCCTGGGCCTGGTGAGTCTGGGCCTGATGCGGCTGCTCCTGGTGCGGAACTTGCGCGCCCTGGTGAGTCTGAACCTGGCGCGGCTGGGTCTGGTGGGTCTGGGTATAGCCGGTGTGCGACTGGCCCCACTGGGCACGCTGACTGTCCTGTGCCTCGCCCGCCCAGCCCCCGGGGCCGTACTGCGCCCCAGCCTCGCCGCGGCGGGTGTTGCCATTGTGCCCGAATGGCCCAAAGTCCGACGCCTGCGGATAATGCTCTCCCCCGCCACCGCTGGCGCCATTGCCGCCGACACCGTTACCGCTATTCAGATTCTCACCATTTTTATCCATAGGAACCATCCTCCACTTCCCTTCTAAAAAATACTGGGACGCAGCCCTATTTTTCGCTGGGAGTTCCACGGCGGGCGGGCAACACAACCCGCATCAGCGCACCACCGTCGTCAGATTCATCAGCGATGATCGCCCCGCCGTGATTCACCACAGCCTGCTTCACGATGGAAAGCCCCAGGCCAGAACCCGGCATCGAGCGAGAACTGATCGAGCGGTAGAAGCGATCGAAGACCTTTGCCCGGTCATTGGTTGGGATACCCGGCCCCGAGTCTGCGACTCGAATTTCCACAGCCTCCTCGTATCCCTCACCGCCCTGCGCCCCGGCAGGAAGACCCGAGGCCGCCGGTGGGATGGGTTGCATCCACACTCGCACGGTGCCGCCCTGCGGAGACCATTTAGCTGCGTTGTCCAGCAGGTTTAGCAGCGCGCGTTTCAGGCTGAGCGGATCCCCCTGGGCGACCCAGGGTTCGGCGTGGATCTCAAAAATGACGTCCGGGCGGCGCCGCTGCACCTTCGCCACACCAACGCGAATGCAGTCGTTGAGGTCGACCTCCTGGTCGCTGAGGACGGGACCATCCTCACGGGCGAGGTCCACCAGGTCCTTAATCAGGGCACTCATCTCGTCCAACTGGCTGAGCACATCACGTTCGATCTCCCGGCGGTCCGCCTCCGAAATACCCGGGGAGTCCTCGCGCGTCGCGAGCAGCAACAGCTCGATATTGGTCCGCAGGGAGGTCAGCGGCGTCTTCAGCTCGTGGGAGGCATCTGCCACGAGCTCCTTCTGCTTTTCTCGGGAGGTCTGCAGGGCCAGCATCATGTTGTTGAAGGACTGGGTGAGGGTGCCGACCTCGTCATTGGAGAAAACAACGAGCTGACGAAGCTCATCCGTCTCCGTCACTCGGTCCGTGGCCCGCCGGAGGCGGTCGATGGGTCGCAGTCCCGTGCTCACCACGGCGGTGACCAGCACGATCGCGCCGAGCGCCCCGCAGATACCGATCATGGTCAGGATGAGCGCCAGCGAATCCAAGGCCCGCTGCGTCGACGAGGCGTCAGAAACGAGGACGACGACGCGGCCGTCGGGTGCGGCGACTGCAAAGTAACGGTCGTCGCCATCGGAGCGGTAAGAATGTGGGTGCTCGCCCCGGATGACCGAGATCTCGGCGTCCTCCAGGACGGGTTCGAACTTCGCGACGGGCGCGGCGATTCCGGTATAGGTCTCGGGGACGACGATAAAACTTAGGGTGTTCGAGATGCGCTCGAAGGCCGGCTCGTAATTCTCCTCCTGAACACCACCTGGGGTCTTCTCGGGTGGCATCTCGATGATGCTCTGCGCCTGGGAGCGCAGCAGGCTATCGCTGGTGCGCCACAAAATCTGGGACACCGTGGCGTAGGCCGCGAAGGTAACGGTGGCGATCGAGAAGATGATGACCAGGGAGGCCAGGATGGTCAACCGCTGTTTGATGCTGCCCAGCGTGCCGTCCAAAAAGCGGCGCCACCGGGGGCGTTTGGTCAGCTCGGCGGCACGTTCCGGTTCGAGGAGCATGCCGTGGTCGACATTCTCGCCCGCGGTGCGCTCCCCCGTCGCCGAGCGGGAGGCACGACCCCGGGGTTCCGGGGAGAGCCGCCTCAAACTCATGGGGCAGTCTCGCGCAGGACGTAGCCCACGCCGCGAACCGTCTGGATCAGGCGTGGCTCGCCGTCGGCCTCGGTCTTGCGACGCAGGTAGCCGATGTAGACCTCCAGGGCATTGCCGGAGGTCGGGAAGTCATAGCCCCACACGTCCTCGAGGATCGTCGTGCGAGAGAGCACCTTGCGGGGGTTTCGCAGCAGCAGCTCCAGCAGCGCGAACTCGGTGCGGGTCAGGCTGATCTGACGGCTGCCGCGCGTGACGTCGCGGGTCGCGGGATCTAGTTCGAGGTCCTCGAACTTCAGGATCTCGGTCTGCTGGGTGTCCACCGCCGCCGGGCGTGCGGCGCGACGGACGAGGGAGCGGGTGCGAGCCAGAAGCTCCTCGAGCGCAAAGGGCTTGGTGAGGTAGTCGTCCGCGCCGGCATCCAGCCCGGCGACGCGCTCCGAGACGGAGTCGCGGGCCGTGAGCAGGAGGATTGGGATGTCATCGCCCTGGGAACGCAGCTCGCGGCACACTTCGAGCCCGTCGAGCTTCGGCATCATGACGTCGAGGATCGCCATGTCGGGACGCTCGGACTGAACTTTATCCAGCGCTTCCTCCCCGTCCGCGGCGAGCACGACGGCGTACCCATTGAAAATCAGGGAACGGCGCAGCGACTCGCGTACAGCCGGGTCATCGTCCACAACGAGAATCTTCATATAGCTATTGTGCCCTCTCGGCGCGGCTTTGTGTTAAAGCTCAGCACCTGTTTAGGTTGCTTGCACCCGCTGGTTAGGATTCTTCTACATCTCGAACGCAAGTTTTAGGTACTTCCCCGGTTGTGCGCCGGCAGAAAAAATGCCCGCGACCTGCGATCCAGGTGCGGGCGTTGGGCCGGTAAAACCGGCTGACCGGAACTAGTCCAGGTCGATCAGGCCGAGCTGAGCAGCCTTCACCAGGCGGCGAGGGATCTGCACCTCCTGGCCGTTGATCTTCTGAGTCTGAAGATCGACGTTATCCGCCTTCCACTGGGAACGGCGGGCGCGGGTGTTGGCGCGGGACTTCTTAAACTTTGGTACTGCCATTTTCTTCTACCCTCCTCGAGCCTTACTGGGTCTTCTTCTTGCGGCGAGCCATGCCACCGTAGCGGCGCTGGAACTTCTCGACGCGACCTGCGGTGTCCATGACGCGCTGTGCGCCGGTCCAGAACGGGTGGGACTCGCTGGTGATGTCGACGACGATCAGCGGGTACTCGTTGCCATCCTCCCACTCGACCGTGCGGTCAGAGGTGGCGGTGGAGCGGGTCAGGAACTGCTTACCGGTAGCAGAATCCTTGAATACCACTGGGTGGTAATCCGGGTGGATATCCTTCTTCATACTTCTTCCCTTAGGTTGATCACATCGGGTCGGTCCCACACATGACAGCGCGGGTCGTGCCCGAGTCGGGGCGAAACATTGTCTTCACGTTCGAGATGCCACGATGGCAGCACGTACGACCGCAAAAGTCTATCGCATTTCGACCGGTGGACATAATTGACCGGGCGCCGCACAAGCACCAGTCCCGACTGGACAAGATTAGGCGCTTTTCCACCTGAGCTGTATAATCGTCCTCTGCTGTTGTCTATGTAAACGTCATCACCGTGCATACAGCGTATTTCGCGCTTCCTAGCGGACTGTCTACCCACCGGGGAGCCTGCATTTTTCGTTGTGTTGTGCATGGTGGAAGGAGAAAACCCATGTCGGCATATTGCCAGGTGACGGGCCGCAAGCCGGGTTTCGGCAAGCAGGTTTCCCACTCTCACCGACACACGAGCCGCCGCTGGAACCCGAATGTTCAGCGTCGCAAGTTCTACCTGCCTTCTGAGGGCCGCACGATCACGTTGACGGTCTCTCCGAAGGGCCTGAAGACCATTGACCGTGATGGCATCGAGTCCGTCGTTGCCAAGATTCGCGCTCGTGGGGAGAAGATCTAAAAATGGCTCGTAACGATATTCGTCCAATCATCAAGCTCAAGTCCACGGCTGGCACCGGTTACACCTATGTCACCCGTAAGAACAAG
Organism: Corynebacterium sp. HMSC22B11; assembly: GCF_001815965.1. NCBI lineage: Bacteria > Bacillati > Actinomycetota > Actinomycetes > Mycobacteriales > Corynebacteriaceae > Corynebacterium > Corynebacterium sp. HMSC22B11. Next base: position 94,167 of record NZ_KV823489.1, read on the forward strand.
CGCAACAACCCGGATCGCATCACTCTGAAGAAGTACGACCCGGTTGCCCGCAAGCACGTCGAATTCCGCGAGGAGCGATAATTTATGGCTAAGAAGTCCATGATCGCGAAGAACGAGCAGCGCAAGGAAATCGTCGCCCGCTATGCGGAGCGTCGCGCTGAGCTCAAGAAGATCATCAAGAACCCGAACACCAGCGACGAGGATCGCATTGAGGCGCAGTTCGAGCTGAACCGTCAGCCGCGCGACGCCTCCCCTGTTCGCGTCCGCAACCGTGACGCCGCCGACGGTCGCCCACGTGGCTACCTCCGCAAGTTCGGCCTGTCCCGTGTCCGCGTCCGCGAGATGGCTCACCGCGGTGAGCTGCCGGGCGTTCGTAAGTCCAGCTGGTAATTAGGGAGGCTCTTTAAATGAAGCGCAACAACATGAAGCGGGCGCGGATGGAGCAGTCCCGCCGCCCCAAGAAGAATCCGCTCAAGGCCGAAGGCATCGAGCAGGTTGACTACAAGAACTACGCTCTCCTGCGTAAGTTCATCTCCGACCGTGGCAAGATCCGCTCTCGCCGCGTCACGGGCCTGACCCCGCAGCAGCAGCGTGAGGTTGCTACCGCGATCAAGAATGCCCGCGAGATGGCTCTCCTGCCTTTCAACAGCCGTTAAGAACCGGCAGGTAGACGTTACGTAGACAAAGAAGACCCGCCCAGGCGTTATGCCAGGGCGGGTCTTCTTTTCGCTGACTACGCTGTTGGGTCAGGAACGCAAAGGAAGGGCCCGGAGGGCACTTCCGGCATCAGCATCAGCTAGCGCTTAGCGCTTACGGTAGAGGGCCTTTCGCCAGTACTTCGGCTCGGAGGTCACCAGTACCCCGAGGTTGCGGAAAATGCCCTCGTCCACGGACCCCAGGATGGTGGTCGTGTGGACGTCGCAGCCCGCGAGGTTCTTCAGCTGCTTCAGCGCTGCCCGGGCGTCCTCGGACTCGGCAGCGGAGACGGAGAGCGCGATGAGCACCTCGTCGGTGTGCAGGCGCGGGTTCTGGGAGCCCAGGTGGTCGACCTTGAGTGTCTGGATCGGCTCGATGGACTTCGGCGAGAGCAGGTGGATCTCGTCGTCCAGGCTCGCGAGGTGCTTCAGCGCATTGAGCAGCATCGCCGCGGAGCAGCCCAGCAGCTCGCTGGTCTTGCCGGTGATAATCGTGCCATCCGCTAGCTCCAGGGCGCTGCCCGGCTGGCCGGTGCGCTCCTCCACCTCATTGGCGGCGGCCACGACGCGGCGGTCCTTGATGCTCGCACCGACCTTGCTCATGACGATCGCCACGCGCGAGGAGACGGTATCGTCCGTATCCTCCCGGCGCTCCTCGACGAGCGCCTTGTAGTAGCGGCGCACGATCTCCTGCTTCGCGGCCTCGCGGCACAGCTCGTCGTCAGAGATGCACTTGCCCACCATGTTCACGCCCATGTCCGTCGGCGACTGGTACGGCGAGTGCCCGTAGAGCTTCTCCAGCAGGGTTTTCAGCAGTGGGAAGACCTCGACGTCGCGGTTGTAGCTGGTCGCCTGCGTGCCGTAGGCCTGCAGGTGGAAGGGGTCGATGACGTTGATGTCGTCCAGGTCCGCGGTCGCTGCCTCGTAGGCGAGGTTGACCGGGTGCTCCAGCGGGAGGTTCCAGATCGGGAAGGTTTCGAACTTCGCGTAGCCGGCGGGGATCCCGCGGCGGAACTCGTGGTAGACCTGCGAGAGGCAGGTGGCAAGCTTGCCGGACCCTGGCCCGGGTGCGGTGACGACGACGAGGTCGCGGGAGGTTTCCACGTAGTCGTTAAGGCCGAAGCCGCCGTCGGAGACCACGAGCTCCGTGTTCGTCGGGTAGCCGGGGATTACCCGGTGGCGGGCGACGTTAAGGCCGAGGCGTTCCAGGCGCTCGGCGAAGGCGACGGCCACGTGGTTGCTGTCCTCCAGCTGGGTCAGCACCACGTTGTTGACCAGGAAACCGCGGTCGCGGAAGACGTCGACGAGGCGGAGGGCGTCCTCCTCGTAGGGGATGGAGAGGTCGGCGCGGACCTTGCCGCGCTCCAGGTCGCGCGCGTTGAGGCACACGACGATCTCGACGTCCTCCTTGATATTCTCCAGCATCGCGATCTTGTTATCGGGTGTGAAGCCGGGCAGAACGCGGGAGGCGTGGTAGTCGTCGAAGAGCTTGCCGCCCATTTCGAGGTAGAGCTTCCCACCGATCTGCTCGCGCCGCTCGTTGATGTGCTCGGACTGGAGCTGGATGTACTTCTCGCGGTCGAAACCGATGCGGTGGGTCATGGGCGTAGCTTGTTCCTTTCAAAGCCTCAGCAGCGCTGGGTGCACCGGCCCGCGGAGCACCATCGCGTGGCTGTTTTACGCCTTTTCACTTTAGACCCGGGTGAACGCGGGCGTAAACTTCTCGCGTTTCCTTAGGGGCTCCCCCGTGCACTTCCGAGGGGTGCAGCCGTGCAGCCCGGATAGTGGGTAACTATATTCGTGGACAATGCCCTTCACGCACACACCGACGCGGGGGCTAAACGATGAGCGAAAGGCCCTGTGATGACGAACCCCTATGACAACAATCCCTATGACGGAGGAACCCCGGATAACGGTGGCTACGGCGGATCGACGCCGAATAGTGGATACAACGGGGCTGCTTCTGGTGACGGGTCTTACGGTAGCGGGTACACCCAGCCCGACGCGGGGGACGCGTTTAACGACTCCCCTGCCAGCCAGGGCTATGGGGCCGATAGCTACGGCGTGCCGATGGGCGATGAGCGCTCCGCTGCCGCCGGTGGTTTCCCCAGCATGCCGGACTACGAGGCCTCGGTGGGCACCGCTCCCCTGGCGCCGTCTCGTCCGGGCCCGTGGATTCGCCTGCTGAGCCTCATCATCGACGGAATCGTGGTCCACGTTGCCAGCGCACCAGCGTTTCTGCTGCTCTCCTCCCCGCAGGAGGTTATTAATTGGTTGTTTAATGTCTCCGAAGGCATCGATGCCGAGATGCCGATGGGTATTGGGATCGCCTCGCTGCTCTCCTTCGTCCTGTGGTTCGTCTACCGCGCGGCGATGGAGTCCAGCGGCATGAAGGGCTCACTGGGCAAGCTGGCCACGGGCCAGCGCGTGGTGAACTTCGAAGGCGGGCAGCTTAGTTTTGGCCAGTCCCTGAAGCGCAATAGCTTCTACCTCATCCAAGGCCTGCTGAGCATCCTGCCCTTCCTCGGATTCATCTACATGATCGTCTACGGCGTGGGGATCTCCCGCGATCCGTACAACCAGTCCCACACCGATAAGTGGGCCAAGGCCTACGTGGTGAAGGCCCTCTAGGCACCACTCCCCCTCCGGACTCCCCGCCGTGGCAGCAGCCCGGCGGGGTTTCTTGTGCCCACTCACCGTCCGCCCACCCGCCTCCCCTTGCTTGGCCACACCCCTCGCGGTCGCCCCGGGGCGGGCGGGTGGTTCAATAGGGGCCATGCTCAATGTGCTCACCGGCTTCGGCGTCGTCGTCCTCATCATCGGGATCGGCTACGTCATTGGCCGCACGCAGCTCCTGGGCCCCAAGGCTCTCTATCCGTTGAACATGTACGTGTTCTGGATCGCGCTGCCCGCCACGCTGCTGCGTTTCATGAGCCACGCGGACCTCGGGCAGATCTTCGGGCCCAACCTCGCGGTAGTGGCGATCAGCAGCCTGCTGACCGGATTCACGAGCTTCGCGCTCTTCTATTGGATTGCCCGGCGCACCGCCAAGGAGTCCCTCATCGGGATGCTGGCGGCCAGCTACTGCAATGGCTCCAACCTGGGCATTCCGCTGGCCACCTACCTGCTGGACGACCCGACGCTGACGCTGCCGGTGATCCTCTTCCAGGTGGGTCTCTACGCTCCCACCGCGGTGCTGCTGCTGGATATCGCCGAGGAGCGTGGTTCGGGCGCGCAGTCGGACACGTCGCGTCCCCGGCTGGCGCCGGCGGTGGCCTTGGCGCTGTTTAAGTCCCCCCTGCTGATTTCAGCTTTTATCGGCATGATCCTGGCCTGGATGAACACTCAATTCGGCTTTGAGCTGCCAGCGCTGATCGCGGACCCGATCGATCTGATCGCCCAGTCCATGGTCGCCGTCGCACTGGTGGTCTTCGGCATGTCCATGGCGGAGGTCAAGGTGCTGCAGCCAGGGAGCAGCCCGCGCAAGTCGGTGCTGGTGGCCTCCCTGCTGAAGACAGTGCTGCACCCCACGCTGGCTTTCCTTGTCGGCACGCTGGTCTTCGGCGCGAGCGGGGAGCTGCTGCTGGCGATGGTACTGATGGGGGCGCTGCCCACGGGCCAAAACGTGTTCACCTACGCGCAGCGCTTCCAGACCCAGCAGGTGCTGGCCCGGGACACCGGCGTGGTGTCCACGGCGATCTCCCTGCCGATCATGGCAGGGATCGTGCTCTTCCTGGGCTAGCTTGGGTTAGCTGGGTGGGATTCCCCTCCCCTGGGCTGGCCAAAACCAGCCCAGCCCCTCTGAAGGCGTTACTTCCAGATCAGCAGCGCATCGCCCTGGCCGCCACCACCGCACAGGGAGACCGCAGCCTTGCCGCTGCCGCGGCGGTTGAGCTCGTGGGCTGCGGTCACGAGCACGCGGGCCCCGGAGCAGCCGATCGGGTGACCCAGGGAGATGCCACCGCCGTGGATGTTGGTCTTCTCCAGCGGGTAGTCCAGGTCCTTCAGGGACTGTGCGACGACGGCGCCGAAGGCCTCGTTGATCTCCAGGAAGTCCAGGTCCCCGGTCTCCCAGCCGGCCTTGGCCAGGGCGGCCTTCACGGCCTGGGAAGGCTGGGAGAGCAGCGAGGTGTCCGGTCCTGCGGTCTGCCCCGCAGCGCCGACGGTAGCCAGGATCTTCCAGCCCTTGGCCTCGGCGTTCTCGCGGGTGGTCAGCACGACGGCGGCCGCGCCGTCGGAGATCTGGGAGGAGGAACCGGCGGTGATGGTGCCCTCCTTGCGGAATGCCGGGCGCAGCTTGGCCAGGCCCTCCTCGGTGGTGCCCGGGCGCACGCCCTCGTCCTGGGAGACGGTGATGGTCTCCTTGCGGGTGGCGACCTCGATGGGGACGATCTCCTCAGCGAAGGTGCCATCGGTGGTCGCACGCTCGGCACGCTGGTGGGACAGCGCGGCGATCTGGTCCTGCTCCTCGCGGTTCAGGCCGGCGGCCTCGGCGTTCGCGTCGGTCTCCACGCCCATGGCGGTGCCCTGGACCGGGTCGGTGAGCCCATCGCGCTCGAGGGCGTCGTCCAACTTCAGCCCACCGAAGCCCTTGCCTGCGCGCACGCCGGCGGCGAGGTGCGGGGCGTTGGACATGGACTCCTGACCACCGGCGACGACGACGGTGGCGTCCCCGGCCTTGATCATGCGTGCGGCGCTGATGACGGCGTCCAAGCCGGAGAGGCAGACCTTGTTGATGGTCATCGCCGGAACGTGCATCCCCAGCCCCGCGGCGACGGCGGCCTGCTTGGCGGGGTTCTGACCTGCGGCGGCCTGCACGACCTGGCCCATGAGGACGTAGTCCACCGGCTCGGTGCCGACGCCGGAATTTTCGAGTACTGCGGAGATGGTGGCGGCGCCGAGGTCGACGGCGGTCTTGCGGGACAGCGCGCCGAGCAGGCGGCCTTGCGGGGTGCGGGCGGCGCCGACGATGACGACGTCCTGTGGCTGCGGGTTCAGTGGCATGGGGTGAAAACCTCCCGTTGTCGGCTGGGCGAGCTATTTATGATGTGATCATCATCTCATATTTGGCCCCGCCGCGTCTGGCCCCCGAGATAGAAAAAGGGCCGGGCAGCGTCTCCGCTGCTCGGCCCCTCACTAAGCGTTCACACTCTTGCTGTTAGTGCGAGAAGTGGCGCTCCCCGGTGAGGTACATCGTCACGCCGGCCTTCGTGGCGGCCTCGATGACCTCGGCGTCGCGGACGGAACCACCCGGCTGGACGACGGCGCGCACGCCAGCGTTGGCGAGCACCTCGAAGCCATCGGCGAACGGGAAGAAGGCGTCGGACGCGGCGACCGCACCCTTGGCGCGCTCGGCACTGTCGGACAGGGTGTTAGCGCGCTCGACGGCGAGCTTCGCGGCGTCCACGCGGTTGACCTGCCCCATGCCCACGCCCACGGTCGCACCGTTGGCGGCGAGCAGGATGGCGTTGGACTTCACGGCGCGCACGGAGCGCCATGCGAACTCCAGCTCGGCGAGGGTGGCCTCGTCGGCCGGCTCGCCGGCAGCCAGGGTCCAGTTGGCCGGGGCGTCGCCCTTGGCATCGATGACGTCGCGCTCCTGCAGCAGCAGGCCGCCGGAGATCGGGCGGGATTCGATGGTCGCGCGGGTCGGGGCGGCGGCCTTGAGGATGCGGATGTTCTTCTTCTGGCTCAGGATCTCGATCGCGCCGTCCTCGTAGTCCGGAGCGACGATGACCTCGGTGAAGATCTCCGCGACCTGCTTGGCCATCTCCACGCTGACCGGGCGGTTGACGGCGATGACGCCGCCGAAGGCGGACATCGGGTCACAGGCGTGCGCGGCGCGGTGAGCGGCAGCGATGGACTCCTCGGACACAGCGATGCCACACGGGTTGGCGTGCTTGATGATCGCGACGGCCGGGCGCTCGTGGTCCCAGGCGGCGCGCCACGCGGCGTCGGCGTCCGTGTAGTTGTTGTAGGACATCTCCTTGCCGTGGAACTGCTCTGCCTGCGCCAGGCCAGGCTTCTCGCCCGGCGCGGTGTAGACCGCGGCCTTCTGGTGCGGGTTCTCGCCGTAGCGCAGGTCGTGGGCCTTCTCATAGGAGGCGCCGGACCAGGTCGGGAACTGCTCGTCATCCTTGCCAACCTGGGCGGTCAGCCAGCTGGCTACCGCGACATCGTAGGAGGCGGTGTGCTGGAAGGCCTTCATGGCCAGCTCGGTGCGCTGCGCGAGGGTGAAGCCACCCTCCTTCGCGGCGGCGACGACCTGGTCGTAGCTGTTCGGGTCCACGACCACGCCGACGGAGGCGTGGTTCTTCGCGGCGGCGCGCACCATCGACGGGCCGCCGATGTCGATCTGCTCGATGACCTCGTCGTAGGAGGCCCCGGAGGCGACGGTCTGGGTGAACGGGTAGAGGTTCACGACCACCAGCTCGAAGGGCTCGATCTCCAGCTCCTTGAGCTGGTCAAGGTGGTCCTGCTTGCGGGTGTCGGCGAGGATGCCGGAGTGCACGCGCGGGTGCAGGGTCTTCACGCGGCCCTCGAGGACCTCGGGGAAGCCGGTGAGCTGTTCCACCTCGATGACGGGCACGCCGGCATCAGCGATCTTCTTGGCGGTCGAGCCGGTGGAGACAATCTCCACCCCTGCGGCGTGCAAGCCCTGCGCGAGCTCCTCCAGGCCGGTCTTGTCGTACACGCTGACCAGGGCGCGGCGGATGGGCTTGCGCTCGCCGGTTGCCTGCGCTGGGTTCTTAGAATTCGAAAGTTCAGTCATTGCTGCTGATCTGGGCCTTTCGTCCCTCGATGGTGAGTCCGTTTCCTGCGATCTCGTGCAGGACCTGCACGATCAAACGCCGCTCCACGTGCTTAATTTTTTCGTGCAACGATTCCACTTTATCGCTTGGGTGCACGTTTACCGCTTCCTGTGCCACGATCGGGCCGGAATCAACCCCGGCGTCCACCACGTGCACGGTCGAGCCGGTGACTTTCACGCCGTATTCGATCGCATCCACGACCGCCTGTGCGCCCGGGAAGGAGGGCAGCAGCGCGGGGTGGGTGTTGATGATGCGGCCCGGGAAGCGTTCCACGACGTCCGCGCCGATGATGCGCATAAACCCGGCGGAAACGATGAGGTCGGCGTCCCAGCTTTCCAGCGCCGCAATGAGGTCACGGTTCCACTGCCCACGGTCGGTGACCTTGGGGATGTATTCCACCTTGAAGGTGGGCAGGCCCGCCTTCTCGGCTCGCTCGAGCGCGGCGCAATCGCGGTCCGCCCCGATGGCGAGCAGCTCGACCTTCGCCGAGTCCAGGTTGTCGATGAGGGCTTGGACGAGCGTGCCAGAGCCGGAGGCCAGCGCGACGATGCGCAGCGGTCGGCCCTGGGGTGCGGGCAGTGTGGTGTGAAAATTCTGGCTCATTAGTTCTCCTCGTTCTCCTCGATCTCGCTGTTCTCGCCGTCGGCGTCGGTCTGGTCTTCGAGGTCCGCGTTGTCGGTCTCATCGTTTTCTTCGTCTTCTTCGGCGGCGACGGTCTCGGCCTCGCCCTCAGCGTTCTCAGCGACGTCATCCGCGGCAGCGTCCACGTTGTTGGAGGCGGCGTCTTCGTCCTCAGCGTCATCCGCGGCGACGTCCCCGTCGTCGGCATCTTCGTTTTCGACGTCCTGATCATCGGCGATGTCGGTTGCGGCAACATCTCCGTCATCGGAGGCGTCCTCGCCGTCGTAGTCAGCGTCATCGTCCTCGTACTCGGCGTCTTCGCGCTCGGCGTCCTCGGCAGAAGCGACCTCGTCGGCCGGGACGGCCTCGGTCACCGTGGCACCGGCGCGGGCCAGGAACCACATCAGCACCGTAGCGGGCAGCAGCAACCAGCCACCCGCCTCCACGGCGGCGAGCCACGGCAGCGGCCCGGTGATGCCGACGGTGCCCAGCACTCCGCGTGCCAACCACGCACCAATGAAGGCAAACACCAAGGCAGCGACGCCAGCTCCCAGGCCCGTGAAGACCGGGGACTCCACGTAGCTGCGCTGACGCACGAAGCGGTAGACGGTGGCCACGGCGACGATCGCCGGGATCGCCAGCAGGAACGGCCCACCCGGGATGGGGGCATTTGGGGCGGCGGCCAGGATCGGCAGCGGGGGCAGCTCCACGTTGGTGATATTGAACAGGCTAAATAGACCAAAGCCGAGGTTGTACTCCCCGCCCAGTAAGACGGCTGCCGCCCCGATGACGATATTCGGCAGGTAGAGCAGTGCCAGGAGGGTCATCCCCACGCCTGGCCAGAAGCCCGGCGCGATCTCATAAGCCGCCCTGGCGGCGGACCAGTTGCCGATCAGGGCGATCACGACGCCCAGGAGGCCGGCGACACACATCCAGCCCAGGAAGTTCCGACCCAGGCGGACGGACTCCACGGGCCAGGTCGGCCAGTGGCGGCGCATCAGCAGGGCCCGCCAGATGCGCCCCCGCATCCCGATAGCCACGGCCAGCCCGTTAACGAGGAAGGTGTTCAACAGCGCCCGCCCCAGGTGGGGCGCCTGGACGTCGAAGACACGACCTGCATCCAGGAGCATGAGCCAAGCGATAAAGGTCAGCACCATCGGCAGACCAATACCGAGAGCGGCGAAGACCCTTAAGCCCCGGACGCTGACCTTATCCCCCAGCGCCTTCGTGATGCGGCGGGAGTGGCCGAGGATCACGGCAATCGCGGGGAGCAGTGGGACGAATCCCAGCTCCACACCCTGCATTTTCAGCGGGGCGGCGTTCGCCACCATCCAGACGCTGGCGAGGACGCTGGGCACCATCGAGAATTTCGCACCAATTCCCACGATCACTGCGAAGGTCAGGGCGATCGCGATCGTGACCCCGTGGTTGGCCAGCAGGGAGGGAAGGAAACGCTTGATATGGGGGCGCCACAACGCCCAACAGTGCTTCAGCCCCGCCCCCCTTCCCGGCTGCTGTCGCTGGCCCGTGCGTGGGACGGTACGCTCGCCGCGTTCCGAACGGTGGAAACGGTCCTGAGAGCTTTGACCTGCCGCGGAGCGCCCGGCCGGAGCGGCCTGAATAGACGACGGACGTGCCGGCGGGCGCCGGTGGGGGCCGGCCGGGCGG
>NZ_KV823490.1:0-13418 GCF_001815965.1 Corynebacterium sp. HMSC22B11
AGATCAGTGTTGCAACGACCACTAGAACTTAAGACGAGCCTAGGACACAAGAAAACCCCTAGTCCGAAGACTAGGGGTGAACCTTTGCCGTCGGGGCAACAGGATTTGAACCTGCGACCCCTCGCTCCCAAAGCGAGTGCGCTACCAAACTGCGCCATGCCCCGGCCACACTTTCGCGAACCTAAGCTCGCGTTGCGTGCGCTCTAACCATACGTTAGCCCTGAGGAAAGTCCAAACCGCTATGCGCAGTCTGGAATCCCCCGCTATAACCGCTGGTCAGAGTGGAGGGAACGACGGGAATCGAACCCGCGTCTTCAGCTTGGAAGGCTGAGGTATTAGCCACTATACGACGTTCCCAGAAAGCAATCTTCGCATCATGCCGGCCCGGCGTGAGCACGAAGCTTGCTGTGGATAGACACCCTACACGATAGCGCGGTCAACTACCCAACCGGCGCCACCGGGGTGAGCCGTGGAGTTTAGGCCTCCGGGAGAGCCGGAGCCTCACCGGTCTTCTCGTACTCGGCGAGGATGTCGATGCGACGCTGGTGGCGCTCCGCCTCGCTCCACTCCTGGGCGATGAAGGCGTCCACGATGGCCAGCGCCTCCTCCTCGGAGTGCATCCGGCCGCCCAGGCCGATGAGCTGGGCATTGTTGTGCTCGCGGGCGAGCTTCGCGGTCTCCACGGACCAGGCCAGCGCGCAGCGCGCGCCCGGCACCTTGTTCGCGGCGATCTGCTCGCCGTTGCCGGAACCGCCCAGGACGATGCCCAGGGAGCCCTCGTCGGCAACGACCCGGCGGGCTGCCTCGATGCAGAAAGCCGGGTAGTCGTCGTTCGCGTCGTAGGTGTGTGCACCGCAGTCAATCACCTCGTGGCCAGCGGCCTTGAGGTGGTCTGCGATGAGGTTTTTCATGTCAAAACCGGCGTGATCGGCACCAAGATAAATTCGCATGATCTTTAGCCTACCGCAGTCTCCGTGGCGCTCGGATCCTCCGTGCGGGTCCGCTTGAGCTCGAAGAAGTGCGGGTAGCTACCCAGGGTGACGGAGGCGTCGAAAAGCTCGCCTGCCTGCTCCCCCTTCGGCACGCGGGTCAGCACAGGGCCGAAGAAGCCGCGGCCATCGATGTCCACGATCGGGGTGCCGACCTCGTCGCCAACCAGGGAGATACCGTGCCGGTGGGTCTCCTTCAGTTCGTCGAGGAATGCGTTCTCGGCGTGGGGGCGCAGCCCGATGCGGTCGATGAAGCCCTCCGGCAGGTCGAGCTTCTCCACGACCTCGGCGATGAGGTCGTCGTAGCAACCGATGTAATCCCGCTCGCCGCGGTTCTCGTTGTGGATGGCCTCGCCCATCAGGGTGTAGTAATCGGCGATCTGATCCGGGTGCTTGGTGTAGATCGCGGCTGCAGCCAGCGCCGGTGCCCAAGCTGCCTCCATGCGGTCCATGTAGGCGGGGTCGAGGTCGCGGCCGTCGTTGAGAACGGACAGGCTCATCGGGATGAAGTTCACCTTCACGTCGCGGACCTTCTCCACCTCCAGCAGCCAGCGGCTGGTCACCCAGGCGAAGGGGCAGGTGACGTCGAAGTACATGTTCAGCTCGTTCGTGGTGGCCACGGCGGGTTCCTTTCCTTTTCTTCTTCTGTTCTTCCCGCCACTGTATACATCTCGCCGGTCCCCACGTTTTTCTTAACGACGACGCCCTCGGGTGCAAGGAGCGGAAATCCGTGTCCGGGCCCGCGCGTAGGGTGGAGCGCATGACTTCAACGAATCTCACTCAGACCGAAGCTCAGGCCCGCGCCGAGCTGATCTCCGATGTCCACTACACCGTGGAGCTGGACCTTTCTGCCGGCGAGGATATGCAGCGCGAGCAGTTCCCGAGTCGCACCACGATCGACTTCCGCTCTGGTGCTGGTTCCACCTTCGTGGATTTCCGGGCGCGCGAGGTGAACTCCGTCCACCTCGATGGGGAGGACATCACCGAGCGGGCTATCGGCACCGGCGACTACGACGCCACCGCGGGCATCGTCCTTGCTGATCTTGCTGAGGGCGAGCACCAGCTGGTGGTGGACGCGCTGGGCGATTATTCCGTCACCGGCGAGGGGCTGCACCGCTTCCAGGACCCTGCGGACGGCAATATTTACCTCTACTCCCAGTTCGAGACCGCCGACGCGAAGCGTGTATTCGCCTGCTTCGACCAGCCGGATATCAAGGCCACCTACTCGCTGAGCGTGCGTACCCCGCAGCCGTGGCGCGTCGTGACGAATAACGTGGTCGCCACCGAAGCCGAGGGCGACACAGTGCTCCACCGCGCGGAGGTGGACTACCTGCTGTCCACCTACCTGATCGCCTTCTGCGTTGGCCCGTGGCACGAAGTCACCGACGAGTGGCGCGGCGAGATCACCGCCCACCCGGAGACCTCCGACGAGGCGCTGACGGCAGCGCGCACCCGCGGCGAGATCCAGAACAGCGGTTCCCAGACCGTGCCGCTGGGTCTGTACTGCCGGCAGTCCCTGGCCGATCACCTGGACGCCGAGGAGCTGTTCACCGTCACGAAGCAGGGCTTCGACTACTACTCCGAGCACTTCGGCATCGCTTATCCCTTCTACAAGTACGACCAGGTGTTCTGCCCGGAATACAACATGGGCGCGATGGAAAACGCCGGTGTGGTGACGATCCGCGACGAGTACGTCTTCCGGTCCGCAGCCAGCCACTATGAGTACGAGCGCCGCGCGGACACGATCCTCCACGAGCTGGCGCACATGTGGTTCGGCGACCTGGTGACGATGACCTGGTGGGATGACCTGTGGCTCAACGAGTCCTTCGCCACCTGGTCCGCTGCCATGAGCCAGGCCAATGCCACCCGCTTCGACACCGCCTGGGTGACCTTCGGCAATAAAGAAAAGGCATGGGCCTACGCCCAGGACCAGCTCTCCACCACCCACCCGGTGTTCACCGATGCCTCCGATATCGTCACCGTGGACGCCAACTTCGACGGCATCACCTACGCCAAGGGCGCAAGCGTGCTCAAGCAGCTCGCCGCCTACGTGGGCCTGGAGGCCTTCTTCGCCGGGGTGCGCACCCACTTCGCGGCACACGCCTGGGAAAACGCCACCTTCGACGACCTGCTCTCCGCGCTGGAGCGCTCCAGCGGCCGGGACCTGTCGGACTGGGCGGATCAGTGGTTAAAGACCACCGGCATCAACACGCTCAAGGCCAGCTTCGATGTCGTCGATGGCGCCTACCGGAACTTCGCCGTCGAGCAGAGCGGGGCGGCCCCGGGGGCCGGCGAAACCCGTACCCACCGCATCGGCATCGGCATCTACCGCACCGACGACGACGGGCAGCTCAGCCGCATCACCCGCGTGGACGCCGACGTCGCTGGGCCGACCACCGCGATCCCGGAGCTAGATGGAACCCCGGCGGGCGAGCTCGTCATCGTCAACGACGACGACCTGAGCTACGCCTTCATCGAGCTGGACGCGGATTCCCTCAAGGTGGCGACCGAAAACATCACCGCGATCGCCGACCCGATGCCGCGCTCCCTGATCTGGTCCGCGGCCTGGAACATGACCCGAAATGCTCAGATGAAGGCCCGCGACTTCGTGGCACTCGTCGCGCGTGGTGCGGTCGCGGAGACCGAGATGGCGGTGCTGGAGCAGGTCCTCGCGCAGTCCCGCGTGGCGGTGAGCACCTACGCTGCCCCGCAGTGGCGCCAGCAGGGCTGGGAACTGCTGCGCGAGGCCTTCCTGCGCGGCATGAAGGAAACCACTGGCCAGGCGCAGCTGGCCTTCGCCCGCGCGTTTGCACACAGCGTCCACAGCGCCGAGTCCGCCCAGATCTTGCAGGAGCTGCTCGGCGGAGACGCGGCGAACTATGCGCCGGGGCTGGAGATCGACCAGGACCTGCGCTGGCAGTTCCTCATCGCCCTGGCGGCCAGCCAGGACGAAAGCGGGGAATCCGAAGAGCAGGTGGACGCGCGAATCGCCGAGGAGGAGACCCGCGATGCATCCTCCTCCGGTGCGATGCTAGCGCTGGAGGCACGCTCGGCCGTCCCGACCGCCGAGGTCAAGGCCGCAGTGTGGGAGGAGATCACGCAGCGTGGCCCGCAGCTCTCCAACCTCGCGCTGCGCCACCGCATGGCGGGGCTGACCCGGATCGGTCAGGGTGAGCTGCTGCAGCCCTTTGGCCCTAGCTACGTGGCCAATGCCGCCCGCATGTGGGAGGAGCTCAGCCCGGAGATGGCGCTGCGCACCCTCTCCGGCATCTACCCGGCCTGGGACCTCAGCGAGGAGACGGACCGCCAGGTTGCGGAGCTGATCGAAGCCCCGGATACCCCGGCCGGATTGCGCCGCACCCTGCGAGAGGGCCGCGACCGAGTGGCTCGCGCCAAGACCGCCCAGGCTTTCGACGCCACCGAGTAGTGGCTTAAGACGTGGTGCCGGAGCCAGCTCGAGACTAGACGGCCCGCGGCTACAGCCGGGAAAACGCTAGTCTCGGGAGGAAAGAACCAGCCGCGGCGGGGGCTCCGGCCCCGTTCGCGTGCACCGATGGGTGGCCCGAATGGCAGGCACCCCAGAGAGGAAAAGTTGAGGAACAATGGGCACTTTTTATGATGCAGTTGGGGGCGAGGAAACCTTCCGCACCATCGTGTCCGAGTTTTATAAGCAGGTGAAGGACGACGACATCCTGGGCCCGATGTACCCAGCCGACGACATGGCGGGTGCTGAGGACCGGCTGCGCTGGTTCCTCGCGCAGTACTGGGGCGGGCCGGAGACCTTCAACGAGAAGCGCGGCCACCCCCGCCTGCGGATGCGCCACGCCCAGTTCCACATCGACGAGGCGGCTCGCGACCGCTGGCTGGAGCTCATGGCTAATGCCATGGAGACCGTGGACGAAGAGACCCTGCCGGCCGAGCACCGAGCCGCAATGTGGGATCACATGGAGCGAGTAGCGCAGATGCTGGTCAACGAGCCGACCATGCGCTCCGGCCGCTCCTGGGACGCCTAAGGCAGACGCGCCAGTCCCCCGGGGCGCGGCGCATAGAGGGTGCCGAAGACCCCGTCCAGCCGGATCCAGGATCCGGTGGCGGCCACCCGCACCACGTCGAGTTGGCGCCCTGGGTACTTCTCCTGCAGCGCGGCTGGCGGTGGGTTGATGACGCCCGTCGCCCCGGCCGTGGCGACCATCCGGCCGGTGATGTTCACCAGCTGGGGTGTTGCTCCCCCGGCCGGATCTCCGTTCGAGGTCGCCCCGGAAGAGCCCTGCCCAGCCTCGCTGGTGACCTCCACCAGCTCCTGGTCCAGCATCGAAGGGGCTAGCCCCGCGGGCCCGCCGCGCAGCTCGTGCTCCTCCTCCATCTCGCGGTAAACCTCCCGCAGAACCTCGGCGGGCACCCAATCCACCAGCTGGAAACCGCTGACGGGTGGCAGGGCGCCCAGCCACATCATGTCCACGCTGGTGCCCAGATCGAAGGTGGCGTCGGATTCACCTGGCCCGCCATCGGTGCCCGCGGAGCCCGCCCACTGCTGCAGCGCATCCTTCAGGGCGGCGGCCCGCACGACGGTCGAGTCGGCGTCGTCGTCCTGTCCGTCCAGCACCGCCCCGGGCAAGCGCTGGCTGAGAGCGCAACCAAGTGGGGTGGAGAAGAAAATGTCCAAGCCATCCGGCAATGGGCGCAGCCGAGCGAGCGCCTCGGGGTCCATGCTCAGCACCCGCTCCGCCACACTTGCGATTCGACGCGCCACGGAGCGCGGGGCCTTGTTCACCATTCGCAGCTGCACACTCATGGCCACCAGCCTAACCACACGCCTAAGGCTATGTGCCCTTGAGGTTCAGCACCTGGCGCAGCTCGTGGACGACCTCGACCAGGTCGCGGGCGTCCGCCATGACCTGATCGATGGGCTTATAGGCGTCCGGGATCTCGTCCACCCACGCCGCGCCCGGTCGGTAGACGATGCCGGACATCCGCTGGTCAAGATCCTCGGCGGTATAGCGCTTCTTCGCAGCCCGGCGCGAGAGCACCCGGCCGGCGCCGTGTGGGGCCGACCAGAAAGCCTGCGGGTTTCCCTTGCCGCGGGTGACGTAGGAGCGCGCACCCATGCTGCCAGGGATAAGGCCCGGGCGGCCAGCTTCCGCGTTGATCGCCCCCTTCCGGGTCAGCCACAGCGTGTTCCCGTCGATCGTCACGGGTTCGGTGTAGTTGTGGTGGGTGTTGATGCGCTCGACTTCCACGGCGCCATTTTCAGCGTTGCCCTGCCCCGTCGCGCCCTGCTCTCCCATCGCGCGGGCCAGCTGGTCTACGAAGCGGTCCATCATCTCCTCGCGGTTGGCCAGGGCGAAGGACTGCGCCCAGTGCAGCTCGGCGATGTATTGATCGAATTCCGGGGTGCCTTCCCGCAGGTAGGCGTGGTCGCGGTGCGGCAGCTCGATGCCCGCCTCGGCGCATTGCTGCTGGGCGATGCGGATGTGCTTCTGCGCGATCTTGTTGCCCACTCCGCGGGAGCCGGAGTGCAGGAAGCACCAGACCCGACCCAGCTCGTCGATGCACAGTTCAATGAAGTGATTGCCGCCGCCCAGGGAGCCGAGCTGCTCGCGCCACTTCGGGGAGTGGGACAGGTCCACCCCGTCGCGTTTGGCGTGCTCCTCCAGCTCCGCGATCCGGCGTGCGGTGTGGGCCAGGTGGATCTTCTTGTTGTAGTTGCCCGGCGAGAGCGGGATCGCGCGCTCCAGTTCATCGCGCAGGGCGACGAGGTCGAGGTCGGCGATGTCTGCTTCCGTGTACTTCGTGCGGGCGGCGATCATGCCGCAGCCGATATCCACGCCGACCGCTGCGGGGATGACCGCCCCTGCGGTGGGGATGACGGTGCCGACCGCACTCCCCATCCCGAAGTGTGCGTCCGGCATGAGTGCGACGTGCGGGGTGACGATGTCCAGCGTGGCCAGGTCGATGGCCTGCTGTTCGGTCCCCTCATCGAGGATGGATGCCCAGGACAGGACGCGGGGCGCGATCTTCTTCGGCATGGTCTTCCTTTCTTTTTCCTGTGGGCGGTGGTTTCTGCTCTTCGCAGGACGTTCGTTGCGTTCCCAGGGGCTATCCGGTCACCTTCGGTAGCACGTGCTCGGCGATCTCTTCGATCTGCTCGCCGGCCCGGCTTGTGGAGCCCAGCAGGTTGATGCTGACGTGGTTGATCCCGATCTCCCGTTGGGAGTTCAGCAGGGAGACCAGGGTATTTCGCCCGAGTCGGTAGCCGAAAGTCCCGCCCTGGGCGGGGGCGTCCGGGTCCTCGTGCAGGTCGATCCACATCGCCTCCAGGAAAGGTTTGAAGGTCCCTTCCCCGCACGCGTCGACGACGGCTGCGCGCCACTGTTCGATGTTCTTCTTCTGGACGGCGAGTCCCTTGTGGTACATGAACCAGCCGTCGGTGTGCTCGGCTTTCCACTCCAGGCTCTGCTGACAGGAGCCGGTGGCCAACACCGGCACGTGGTGGGCGGTGGGTTTGGGGAGCACCTCGGCCCCGCCGACCTTGCCCTCGGACCAGCGGATCGGTCGCATGCTGGTGCGCAGTGCCTTGGTGTAGACGGCGAGGTGTTCGCGGAAGCGTTCGTCCCTGGTGCCCTGCTCCTGGTTGAATGCGGGGAACTCTTCCGGGCGGTCACCGGTGGCGATACCCATGAGGAAGCGCCCGCCACTCAAGCGGTCCAGGCTTGCGGCCCGCTTGGCCATCAACAGGGGGTGCTGGAAGGGGACGACGATCGCCGCGGTTCCCAGCGCAATCCTCGAGGTCTGCGCCGCGATGTAGCTCAGGCACATCCAGGGGTCGTAGACCTGCCCGTCGTCGCCGAAGGTCTCCACGCTCAAGGGGATGTCGCGTGCCCAGACAGCAGAAAAGCCGCCGTCCTCGGCGAGACGAATCAGGCGTAGCTGTTCGGCGAGGTCGGCGGCGGGATCTGCACTACTCCCCGATCCTGCTGGGTTGGCTACCTCCGTGGGGCGTTCGCTGTCGCGGCGCCCGATGGGCAGGGAGAGCCCCACCGACAGCCGGCCGGGAGCGAAGTTGCGCTGGTAGCCAGGCAGCTCGGTGATGGGGGTATCGGAGATTGAACGCAGCGGGGTCATACCGCCCACGCTAGTACAGCGCGAGCAGCAAAGCCCCTGCTTAGCGGGCTAAGCGCTTAGCGGGTCAGGCGGCGGTGCGTGACGCGGGACGGACGTGCCGCCTCCGGGCCGAGGCGCTCGACCTTGTTCTTCTCGTAGTCCTCGAAGTTGCCCTCGAACCAGTACCACTGGCCCTCAGCAACGTTGCCCTCCCAGGCGAGGATGTGGGTACAGGTGCGGTCCAGGAACCAGCGGTCGTGGGAAATCACGACGGCGCAGCCCGGGAACTTCTGCAGCGCGTTCTCCAGGGAGCCGAGGGTCTCGACGTCGAGGTCGTTGGTGGGCTCATCCAGCAGGATCAGGTTGCCGCCCTGCTTCAGCGTCAGCGCGAGGTTCAGGCGGTTGCGCTCACCACCGGAGAGCACCTTGGACGGCTTCTGCTGGTCCGCACCCTTGAAGCCGAATGCGGAGAGGTACGCGCGGGATGGCATCTCGTTCTGGCCGACGACGATGTAGTCCAGGCCGTCGGAGACGACCTCCCACACGGTCTTCTCCGGGTCGATGTTCTCGCGGTTCTGGTCCACGTAGCTCAGCTGCACGGTGGAACCGACCTTGACCTCGCCGGAGTCCGGCTCCTCCAGACCAACGATGGTCTTGAACAGCGTCGTCTTACCCACACCGTTCGGGCCGATAACGCCGACGATGCCGTTGCGAGGCAGGGTGAAGGAGAGATCCTTGATCAGGACGCGGTCGCCGAAGCCCTTGGTGAGGTTGTTGACCTCCACGACCTGGTTGCCCAGGCGCGGCGGGGTCGGGATCTGGATCTCCTCGAAGTCCAGCTTGCGGTACTGCTCGGCCTCCGCAGCCATCTCCTCGTAGCGCTCGAGGCGGGCCTTGTTCTTCGCCTGGCGGGCCTTCGCGCCGGAGCGGACCCAGGCCAGCTCCTCCTTCAGGCGCTTCTGCAGCTTGGCGTCCTTCTTACCCGCGACCTCGAGACGCTTGGCCTTGGTCTCCAGGTAGGTGGAGTAGTTGCCCTCGTAGGGGTAGAGCTTGCCGCGGTCGACCTCACAGATCCAGCCTGCGACGTGGTCGAGGAAGTAACGGTCGTGGGTCACGGCCAGGACGGCACCCTTGTAGTCGGCCAGGTGCTTCTCCAGCCACAGGACGGACTCGGCGTCCAGGTGGTTGGTCGGCTCGTCGAGCAGCAGCAGGTCCGGCTCAGAGAGCAGCAGCTTCGCCAGGGCCACGCGGCGGCGTTCACCACCGGAGAGGTTGGTCACCGGCTCGTCGGACGGCGGGCAGCGCAGGGCCTCCATGGCCTGCTCGATCTTGGAGTCAACCTCCCAGGCGTCGGCGGCGTCGAGCTCCTCCTGGAGCTTGCCCATCTCTTCCATGAGCTCGTCGGTGTAGTTGGTCGCCATCTCCTCGGCGATCTGCTCGAAGCGCTGCTTCTTTTCGAAGATGTCGCCCAGGCCCTCTTCGACGTTCTCGCGGACCGTCTTCTCCTCGTTCAGCGGCGGCTCCTGCTGCAGGATGCCCACGGTCGCGCCCGGGTCGTGGAAGGCCTCACCGTTGGAGGGCTGGTCCAGGCCCGCCATGATCTTCAGGATCGAGGACTTACCGGCGCCATTGGGTCCCACGACGCCGATCTTGGCGCCCGGGTAAAACATCATCGTGACGTCATCGAGGATGACCTTGTCGCCGTGCGTCTTGCGCACGTTCTTCATGGTGTAGATAAATTCGCCCACGGTGAACTACTTCAGCCTTTCCGTTGAAGAAAAAGTTCGATAAATCGCTGCCCCATAGTCTACGTGTTCGGCACCGATTTCAAGATTCCGTTGCCGCCCTCTCTGATTCAGCTCCTACTGCAAGACCAACGGCCGGGGCGTCCCCTTTCGCCCCGGCCGTTGTCTCCCCCGCTACCTGCGGATCCCCCGATTCCGCAGCCCCCAAGCACAAGTTGCTTTTAGAACGGTGGCGCCGCCGCGCCGACCAGCTCGCGCTCCTCGTTGCCGCTTCCCGAAGCCGCGTCTTCCGCCGCAGCGCCTTCGGCCTGCGACGTGGCCGCATCGGCGCCGTCTTGATCGGACTGCTGCTTATTGCCCACCGGCTCCTCGCGTGTGACCGTCACCCGGCGCAGGCCCATGTCCGCGCCGATGTGGCTGGCCCGGATACGCAACGCGGAGCGCTTCTCCCCGCTATCCTGCGCCGTCCACGTGGACTGGTAGAGCCGACCGACCACCACGACCGGCATGCCCTTGTAGCCATCACTCACCACATTCTGGGCCAGCTTCCCCCAGCACTGCACCGTGACGAAGGTGGGGCTGCCGTCCACCCACTGGCCGTTGCGGTCCTGGTAGCGGTGGTTGACCGCCATGCGGAACACGGCCATCGCTGCGTCCTCGGTGCGGTGTTTCATCTCCGGGTTGCTCACCATGTTTCCGGTGAGGTGAATCGTTGCCATCTGGCTGCTCATCGTGGACCACTCCTTCTTCGCGTGAATTGCTTGTCCCCCACCGGCAGTTAGCTCCCCCGCCGGTAGGTCCTTCTTTGAGCACCACGCCGCGGATTCTGCTGCGGCGCGTAGCCATTGGTTTACCGAATGCCCCGGCCAGCACACCTGATTCGCAGGCTCAGGCTGTGGATAGCGTTCCCGGCATGTGAGAATTCCACAGAACTCCACCCGTGGCTCTTGACGGCCCGTACCCGCCGTGAGATCCCCGCCGCCGTGCCATGCAGGCCACGGTGAATAACAAAGAAAAGGGACGCCACCAGGCAGGGCTGGTGACGTCCTCGAAAGAAGCGGTAACGGGGCTAGTCGGCGTCCTCGGGGGAGGCGTCGTCGGACTTAACGCCGGGCTCCGAGGCCGGGCGCTGCGACCGCGGGGCCTGGCCATAAGCGCCCGGGATGTTCGCGCCGTACTCCGGGGACGGCAGGTCGGTGAACTTCTGCCCCTTGCGGCGGCGGACCTGCTTGCGGCGGCGCTGCTTCTCGGTGTGCAGCTGGCTTTGCACGGACTCGGTCTCGTAGTCGGCGGTGTAGTACTCCTTCTCGCCGAAGTCCCCGCCCTCGCCGGCCATGCTGGCCAGCATCGCGTTATAGGCCTGCAGATCCTGGCCACCGGTGCGGTCCTGGTGACGGTCGTAGCGCTTCGCCTCCCGATCCTCGGAGCGGTACCACTGCACACCGTGGGCGATGGAGACGATCAGCAGCGGCAGCTCGCCGAGGCCCCAGGCGATCGCGCCACCCACCCACTGGTCGTGGAGGATGTCCACGGGGAAGGGGAAGTCCAGGCGCTGGTAGAAATCCGCATTCATCGGGCTGCGCATCTGCATCAGGGCGATGCCGAACCAGGCGTGGAAGACCACGGAGCCGAAGAGCACGAGCATCTTGTTGAACGCGGAGATGTGGCGCGGGGCGGCGTCCACACCAATGATCACCCAGAAGTAGATATAACCCGAGATCAGGAAGTGCCCGATCATGAAGAGGTGGCCGGAGTGGTTGCTGCCCATCCAGTCGAAGAGCGTGGACAGGTACAGCCAGTAGAAGCCCACGACGAACTGGATGCCCGCGACGATGGGGTGGGTCCAGAAGCGGGAAATCGGGTTATTGATGAATACCACCAGCCACTCGCGCGGCCCCGGCACCCCGTCGCGGCCGGCGGCGGGAAGTGCTCGCAGGAAGAGGGTCATCGGGCCGCCGAGCGCCCAGCAGATCGGGACCAGCATGGCCAGAACCATGTGCTGCAGCATGTGCGGGGAGAACATCGCCATCGCGTACATGCCCAGCCCGGAGCTGGTGGCGTAGAGGAGGAAGACGTTGCCGGCGGTCCACCACAGCAGACGGTTGAGTGGCCACTCCTGGCCCTTCTTGCGCAGTGTGAACCACGCCCACATGTACAGGACTTGCAGGATGATCGCGCCCACGCCGTAGACCAAGTCCAGGCGGAACATGCCGAACATGTGCAGGTAGTTCGGGGGCTCAGTGATGCGGAAGCCCAGCAGAATGTCCATCGTGGTGATCTCGATCTGCTGCGGCAGCGGGGGCGGGATGCGGGACAGAGAGATGGCCACGCCGATAGCACCCGCCATGACCAGGACCTCGCCGATCGCCAGGCGGCTAAACGCCTTACGCGCCTCGGCGGTGGAGCTGCCGCCCTCCCCCTCGGCGGCCTCCAGCTTCGGGATGACCGACTTGCGGTGCAGGTAACCACACACCAGCAGGACGATGCCGAGCACCGCCTTGGCGGTGATGACCAGGCCGTAGTCGGTGGTCAGCCACTCGGAGAAGCGCACGCGGATCGCAGCGTTCACCAGGCCGGAGAGAACCACCGCGACGAAAGCCCAGAAGGCCACGAAGCTATAGCGTTTCGTGATCAGCGCCAGGTGCGGGCCGCGCCGCTTCGCGTGCGCGACCAGGGCCATCAGACCACCAACCCACACGGCGGTGGCCATCACGTGCCACAGCAGGGAATTCACGCCAAAGTCGTGGTTACCGCCCGAGGCGGAGTGCCCATCCAGGGCAAGGGGGATCATCGAGCACAGCGCCAAGGCCAGGAAGACCGGCTGCCAGATCCACTTGCGGGTCAGCAGGGAGAAGAACCAGGTCAGGCCAGCGATGATCGCCACTGCAAGGAAGGCCTTTGCCGTGGAGACCTGCTGAATCGCCACACTCCACAGATCTGGCTTCAGGGTTTCCTTCAGCGGCGAGCCCGAAACATCGGACATGTACAACGGAATCAGGACCAGAGCGCACACGGCCCACAGGAACATTCCCCACTGACCGGTACGGGCTGCGGCGTAGCCGTCGTAATCCAGGTAGCCATCCTTGCGCGGCGGGGCGCCGAAGGCGCTCATCAAGAACCCGCCCACGCCCATGCAACCGATCAGGGTGGCGGCGGAACGCAGGAAGGGTAGGCCGAGGGTCGTCGCGGTGCCCGGATCCGGCACGCCGAGAGCGGCGAGGGACTCGCCCAAGAACTCGACGCTGATGACCGTACCAACGATGCCAGCCACGAGCGCGGCGGCAATGTAGACGAGGATCGGCGGGCCTAGTTTCTGTGCACCGCTCCCCGATCGGGCGGGGGCGGCCGCGTTCTTCACAGGCGCAGACATGTCTCACACAATACCCCCCGACCTGGTGATTACCATTTCCCCAGGCATCAACTAACCTATGGTGCGTGGCAGCGCCCGGAGGCCGGGAAAACGCTCGCTGCATGCCTCCGTAGCTCAGTGGATTAGAGCAGTGGGTTTCTACCCCATGTGTCGCGGGTTCGAATCCTGCCGGGGGCGCTTTGTCATCAGTCGCGACATAGTTGACAGCTCAGT
>NZ_KV823491.1:0-63693 GCF_001815965.1 Corynebacterium sp. HMSC22B11
CCGGCGGGCGCCGGTGGGGGCCGGCCGGGCGGCGTCCCGCCTGGCGGGCGGCACTGCGGCGCGGTCTGGAACGGGGGTTGTCGGCTTGTCTACTCACAGTGTCTATTGTGCCTGCCCCTGACCGCACTGTGACATTCACTGCGCTTTCCGGCGTTTCCGGGCGAAGACGGGGTGAGCCATGCGTGACTACTTCCCTGGTCGGCACCAGAGAGGGGGCAAGGCCTGGGAACGCAGGCGCGAAAAGTGTGACTTTACCCACCCTTTCGGGTGTGTTTCGCCGGCGCAGGGATAAAAAGCGCCACATTAACCCGAGGAAAATGTGCCCTGAACTGCAGTTTTGAGGCACCCCTCAGTCATGACCCCGCCCGCCACACCAGTCACAGCGTTCACTTATTGTTATATTCCCGCAATATTGGTTGAAAGATACGGAAGGAAACAATAGAGTAACTCTCGTTCATAACGATCTGGTTACGAAAACCAGCGAGTAGATCACAGTCTCCAAAGCTTGAAAGGGCAAGGAACGTGCAGAAGACCTCCAGCACCCGGCGCGTTGGCCAGCACCGCAAGGTAGATAACAGCGCCAAGCGCCGTCTCGCATTGGTCGCCGTTGCAACGGGTGCCGTCTCCACGGCTGGCGCCGCAGGCGCTACTGCTGGCGCTCAGCAGGCAAACTCCGCTACCCCAGCCGATGGCTCCATCGAGCTGGCCACCGACTCCTCTTTCCTGGCCCAGGAGGCCGGGGGCAGCTCCGCGGCTGACGCCCCGCGCATCCTCGAGGTCCCGCAGCTGCAGGAGACCACCGCGGACCTGTCCGCACAGCTCTCCTCCGCTCTGGAGTTCGCCAAGCAGCGCGCTGCCGCTGATGCCGCATCCCGCGCCCCGCAGGCGGCTAAGCCTGCCGAGGGCTCCTTCACCTCTGGTTTCGGCGCTCGCTGGGGCACCAACCACAACGGCGTGGACATCGCGAACGCCATCGGCACCGCGATCCGCGCAGTCAAGGACGGCACCGTCATCGACGCTGGTCCGGCTTCCGGTTTCGGCAACTGGGTGCGCGTCAAGCACGACAACGGTGACATCACCGTCTACGGCCACATCGCCACCATCGACGTCTCCGTCGGTGACCGCGTGACCGCTGGCCAGAAGATCGCCGGCATGGGCAACGAGGGCTTCTCCACCGGACCACACCTGCACTTCGAGATTCACCCGAACGGCTCCGGCCCGATCGACCCGGTGCCGTGGCTGCGTGACCTGGGCATCGAGATCTAGCTCGACGCTGACGCGAATAGCTCCCACCCTGCTGCACACGGGGTCGGGAGCTTTTCTTCTTGTTATACGACCCCTCTGGGCTTGTTAGAGCGACCGCTCTGGGTTAGTTAGAAGACCGCTCTGGGGCTGCTATAGAGCACGACCCTAGGGGTGGCGCCACCCCTCCCCTAGAGCTTCTCCATCGGCACGCCACCAAAGAGCATGAGGCGCACGGTGCCGCGACTGCCGAAGTCGATCATGACGGTGGTGTGGCTGCCCGCACCGTCGACGCTCTTAACGGTGCCCAGGCCGTACTTATCGTGGTTGACGCGATCGCCCACGGCCAGCTCCAGGGGCTTGCCGCTGCGGTCTGTGGCCTTCTTTTTGCCCTTCGCAGCCGCACCCTTACCCGCAGGCTTGCCCGGCCGGAAGCCGGTGGAGTTGCCGCCGGACGCGCCACCAGAGCCACTTCCTGCAGAGCTAAATCCGGAACCTGCACGGCCCGCGCCGAAGGTACGCCCGCCGTCGAAACCGCCACTCCGGCTGCCGTAGCCACCAGAACCACCCGAGCCCCAGCCCCCGGAGCGGCCCCAGCCTCCCGAGTAACCAGAGCCACCGCCGAAGCTGGAGCCATCGGCATAACCACCGCTGCCCCAGGATCCCGCCCAGTCCGGTTCCTCGCGGAGCCACTCCACCAGTTCCTCGGGCACCTCGGAGAGGAAGCGCGAGGGCGGGTTATTCACGGGCGCGCCCCAGCCGGAGCGGGTGATCGCGCGGCAGATGTAGAGCTTTTCCTTCGCACGGGTAATGCCCACGTACGCCAGGCGGCGTTCCTCGGCGAGCTCCGTCGGGTCGCTGAGCGCACGCATGTGCGGGAACTGGCCGTCCTCCCAGCCGGTGAGGAAAACCACCGGGAACTCCAGCCCCTTGGCGGTGTGCAGGGTCATCAGCGTGATCTGGCCAGCGCCTTCTTCCGGGATCTGGTCGGCGTCGGCGACCAGGCTGACCCGCTCCAGGAAGGCCTGCACGCTGCCCAGCGGGGCTTCGCCCTCGTCGAGCATCGCGTCGGCGACGTCCTGCTTGAGCTGCACCTCGGGCTGCACCGCCTTGCCTGCGGGCATCTCCTCGTAGGCCTTCTGGTGGGCAGCCTCCTGGCTGAACTCGTGGCCCACGCTGATCAGCTCGTTGACGTTATCCAACCGGGTCTGGTCCTGCGGGTCATTGGACTTCTCCAGCTCGGCCCGGTAGCCGCTCTGCTCCACGATGGCGGCGATGATCGCGCCCAGGTCCGGCAGGCCCAGCGGGCTGCCGTCGGAGGCGCGCAATTCCGCATCCTCGACCGTTTTCCGCAAGTTCTCCATCATGCTGAGGAAACCCGCGATGGCGTTGCGACCGCGCCCACCGAGCCGGGCGACCTTGTCCTCAGCGGCATCCCGCAGCCCCTGCGCGAAGCTCACCCCCTGCGCTTCAGCGTGGACGGTGACCTGCGCAAGCGCCCGATCGCCGATGCCTCGCCGCGGGGTGTTGATGATGCGGCGCAGCGCGACCGTGTCCTCCGGGTTATCGAGCACCTTGAGGTAGGACACGATGTCGCGGATCTCCTTGCGCTCGTAGAAGCGGGTGCCACCCACGACCTTGTACGGCAGCCCGGAGCGCATGAGCACGTCCTCCAGCGCGCGGGAGGCGTTGTTGGTGCGGTACATGATGGAGATATCCCCGTAGGCCACGCCCTCGTCGACGAGCCGGTCGATCTCGCCTGCGATGAAGCGGGCCTCGTCGTGCTCGTTATCCGCCACGTAACCGGCGATCTTCTCGCCCTGGCCGAGGTCGGTCCACAGCTTCTTGGGTCGCCGCTCGGTGTTGCGGTCGATCACGGCGTTCGCCGCGGAGAGGATGGTCTGCGTAGAGCGGTAGTTCTGCTCCAGAAGGATGGTGTGGGCGTTCGGGTAGTCGCGCTCGAATTCCTCGATATTGCGGATCGTCGCGCCGCGGAAGGCGTAGATGGACTGGTCCGCATCACCCACCACGGCGAGCTCACCGCCCCCGCTGCCCTCTTCGCCGACCAGGGTGGAGACCAGCACGTATTGCGCGTGGTTGGTGTCCTGGTACTCATCGACGAGGACGTGGCGGAAGCGGCGGCGGTAATGCTCCGCGACCTGCGGGTTGTTGCGCAGGATGCCGACGACCTCGCCGATCAGGTCGTCGAAGTCCACGGCGTTCGCCGCCCGGAGGCGCTTTTGGTAATCCGCGTACAGGGAGGCGACGGTCTGCTTGTGGAAGTTGCTGTCCGCGTCCGCCTCAGCCTTCGCAGTACTAGGCCCGACGAGCTCGTTCTTCCAGTTGCTGATCGTGGACAGCACACCGCGGGGCGCGAATTCCTTGACGTCCAGGTTGTGGTCCTTGATGACCATGGTGATCAGGCGCTTGGAGTCATCCGAGTCGTAGATCGTGAAGTTGGTATTCAGCCCCGCCACGAGGTGAGCGTTGCTGCGCAGGATGCGCACGCACATGGAGTGGAAGGTGGAGACCCACATCCGCTCGGCGGCGGGGCCAACGAGGTCGGCGACACGCTCGCGCATCTCCGCCGCGGCCTTATTGGTGAAGGTGATCGCGAGGATCTGCCAGGGCGCAACACCGGTGGACAGCAGCCAGGCGATGCGGCGGGTCAGCACGCTGGTCTTCCCTGATCCCGCGCCCGCGACGATGAGCAGCGGGCTGCCGGTGTGCTGCACGGCTTCCTTCTGCTGCGGGTTGAGCCCGGCCAGCAGTTGCTCGCGGTTGTCCGGCGCGTGGCGTCGGTCGAAGGGGCTCACCGCGGTTGTGTCAGGACGTCGGTTCCCGCTGCTTGCAGTTCCCAGGAAGTCGTCGACGTCCCCGGCGTGCTGCGCTCCCTGACGTGGCTGGCGCTGCCCCTGCGACTGACTCTCCGTCGGCTGCGCGGGGGCGTGCTCGCCCTGCGCACCCGGCTGGGCCGTGGCCTCGTTCATGAGCGCGACCAGCTCCTCGTAGCCCGCGGGTGGGGCGTCCTCCGGGGGCGGGGCCGCATCAAACCCAGGGTCGAACTCAGGGTCGAACTCCGGCTCTGGCAGCGGCAGTTCCTCGGCCTGTTCTGCCTCCGGTCCGCTCGCACCGGTGGCTGGCTGCTCGCCGGCGTGGCTGGCCGCCTGGCCCGCCGGACGTGCGGCACCAGGGGTCATGGGAAAGAGGCTGTCTTGCTCATCAGGAGTGTTCATCGTCTACCAGGCTAGTAGATGCCCCAGACACGGCTGCGCGACGTACAATCAAAGCTATGACTAGCGAAGATGGCGCAGCGATGAACCCCGGCATCGGGGATGGGCCGGAGGCTCCGGCTAAGGACTTCGAGGTGCGCATGCCCTCCGGTACCGATGATCCGCTCTCCGATGAGGAGATTCAGAAGTATCGCCAGGAGATCAACCGGATGGACCGGACGATCATTGATGCGATCCACCGCCGCTCCGCCGTCTCGAAGGCCATCGGCAAGACCCGCCTGGGCTCCGGCGGTACCCGCCTGGTCTACACCCGTGAGGTTGCGATTATTAACCAGTTCCGCGAGGAGTTCGGCTCCGAGGGCGTGGAGATCGCCAAGGCGCTGCTGCAGCTTGGCCGTGGTCGGCTGGGCTAGCCCCGCCTTCACTCCCTGAGGCCCCTGCGCACCCTACCCCAACGCGCAGCTGCCCCCGACGATGCGTCGTCGGGGGCAGCTTTATGACCGAGGGTTCTGCCCTCGCGCTTGGGTGTCAGGGACGTTGCTGTGCGTCGGCACGCCAGTGCTGTGCACTAGCGTCTTCCGCTAACGCTATCCGTTAGGGCAGGCGGAAGCCCGCACCCGAACCGCCGAGCGCGTTCATGTCCGCCGCGATGGCATCCCAGGTGGTGGACACCGCTGGGGAGTGCAGCGGGCCCTGCAGCGGGGTGGTGCAGCTCGGCAGCGGCTGGAAGCCGCCGTTGAGGATGCCGACCAGGCGGCCGCCCGCGTAGACGGGTGCTCCGGAGTCCCCGAGGGATGCGCAGATGTGGCTCACGAAGGTCTGGCCGAGTTGCCCCAGCACCGGACCGCACTTGGTACCGGTGGCCACACCGGTCTTGCAGGCCGCGTTTGGCACGCCAGGCACCGGGCCACCGATTCGGTTCAGCGCGACGCGGCCGTAGTTCCGGGTCAGCTGAACGTCGGGGCGAAGGCGGATGACGGAATAGTCCAGGTTGCCGAACTTCACGACCTTGCCGATCACACCGGCCTCGGGAGCGTCGAGGGAACGCACCGGGCTGCCCGGCACGCCACAGTGAGCGGCCGTGATTCCCACCTTGTTGCCCGCAGCATCAATGCCCGCCACCGAGAGGGTGCAGATGCTGTCGCCCACCATGATCGGGGTGGATGGCCCCAGCAGAGCGCGAGGCTTGATGCGCTGCTGGGCAGCCGGCGCGGTGGGCGAGGTGAAGTAGTGCCCCGGCACGCGGTGTGGGCCTGGCTGGCCGGTGGCCGTGAGCGCTGCGTCGAGGGAGCCCATCGGGTTGGCCGCCGCCTGCCCGGCCGCACCGACACCCAGCCCGGCAGCGATGCCGAGGCTGGCGAGCAGGCCCGCGGCACCTCGCAGGATGCGCCCGCGCAGGGTGCGGTGGTGGCGGGCATGGGTCCGGCTGGTGCGCTGCATGGCGTGTTCCTTATGTGACAGGTGGGGCTCGATTCCCTCTAACCATAGCGCCCGCACCAGACACCGCCTACGCCAACGCGCATGGCGGTCCTGGCGCTACCCCCCCCAACACCACCCCACCCCAAAGTTCAATACATTGAACTTGGTGATTCATTGAACTGAACACTATTCTTGGCTGTCATGAGTATTAGCGTCCAGAACTTGAGCGTGAGCTACGGCGCGAACACCGCGATTCGGAACATCAGCTTCACCCTCGACTCCCCCGGCATGCACGGCATCATCGGCCCCAATGGCTCGGGCAAATCCACCCTCATGAAGGCGATGCTTCAGATCCTGGACAAACACAACGTCCACGGCACAAGCACCACCGGCACCCCTGCCGACTACCCCGTCACCCTCGACGGCAAGGCCCCCGCCGAGCAGCGCCGCGCAATCGCGTATATCGAGCAGCGCTCTGACCTCGACCGCAACTTCCCCACCAGCGTCTTCGACACCGTCCTGATGGGCACTTACCCGCGCCTGGGGCTCTTCCACCGCCCCGGCAAGACCGAACGCGAAGCAGCCACCCAGGCTCTCAAGGACGTCGACATGTGGGACTTCCGCCACCGCCACATCAGCGAACTCTCGGGCGGACAGTTCCAGCGCGTCCTCTTTGCCCGCGCCATTGTCCAGGACGCGGAGTACATCTTCCTGGACGAGCCCTTCGTCGGCATCGACGTCCCCAGTGAGAAGACGATCGTGACCCTGCTGCGGCAGATGGCGGACGCGGGCAAGCACGTCGTCGTCGTGCACCACGACATGAACACGGTGCGCGACTACTACGACGACCTCATCGTCCTCAACGGCGAGCTCGTCGCAGCGGGTCCCACCGAGGAGGTCTTCGTCCCCGACGTGCTGCAGAAGGCCTTCGGCGCGCTCGTCATCCGCGAGCCGTCAGCACCAGCCCACCCCACGCCACGGCAGGCAGCTCTTCAGGAGGAGACAGCATGATCGCGGAGTTCCTCGACTCACTACTCAGCCACGGCTACCTGCAAAAAGCGCTGATCACCTCGGTGATCGTGGGCGTGGCCTGCGGCATCGTCGGCAGCTTCATCGTGCTGCGCGGCATGGCCCTGATCGGTGATGCCATCTCGCACGCCGTATTACCGGGGGTCGCGGCCTCCTACCTGCTCGGCACGAACCTCTTCCTCGGGGCGGTGGTCGCGGGCCTACTCGCCACACTGGCGATCGGGCTGATCAGCGAACGCTCCACGGTGAAGAATGATTCGGCGATCGGCATCGTCTTTTCCACCTTCTTCGCGATCGGCGTGCTGCTCATGGCGAAAGCGCAGACGGCGACGGATCTGACGGAGATCCTCTTCGGCAACGTCCTGACCGTTCAGGACACCGACCGCAACCTCTCGATCGGTATTGCCGCTGCCGTGCTGATTCTCACGCTGGTCTTTTACAAGGAGCTCAAGCTCAGCACCTTCGACCCCGTCATGGCGCAGTCGGCTGGCGTGCCCGTGCGGGCAATCCACTACGGGCTGATGGTGGTGCTCACGCTGGTGACGGTCATTTCCCTGCAGACGGTGGGCGTGATCCTGGTGGTCTCCCTGCTGATCACTCCGGCGTCGGCGGCGTACCTGCTGACGAACCGGCTGGGAGTGATGATCGGGCTTTCAGTGGCGATCTCGGCTCTCAGCTCCGTAGTGGGGCTGTTCCTGAGCTATAGCTACAACGTGTCCTCCGGCGTGACGATCGTGCTGACCGCCAGCGCGCTGTTCCTGCTGGCTTTCCTCTTCGCGCCAGGCAAGGGACTGATTGCTCGCTCGCTGGGCAATAAGCCACTGGCCGCGCTGTTGGCCCTCCTGGTGGGCGGTGCCCTCGTGTTCGGGGCCGTGACCTTCTCGACGGAGGAGAAGGCAGACGGTGAGCAGCTGAACGTCGTCACCACCTTCACGCTGCTGGCAGACCTGGTGGAGGAGATCGGCGGCGAGGCGGTGAACGTCCATAACCTCGTGCCGACCGGCACGGACCCGCACGACTACGACCCCCTGCCCGCGGACCTGGATGCGACGAGCGACGCCGACCTGCTGTTCTACAACGGGCTGAACCTCGAGGGCGGTGAGCACGGCTGGCTCGCGAAACTGAAGAACACCGCGGGCCTGGACGATTCCCAGATGGTCGAGACCACCAAGGGCGTGGAACCGAAGTACCTCAAGGACGAAAAGGGCAATCAGGAGATCAACCCGCACGCCTTCCTGGATCCGACCGTCGGCATCGCGATGGCCGAGAACGTGACCGCGGCGCTGGCCGAGGCCCTGCCCGAGCGTGCCGAGCACATCGAGGAGAAGGGGGCGGAGTACAAGGCCATGCTGGAGAGCATCGACGCCGACTACCGCGAGCAGATCGGTGCGCTGCCGAAGGAGGATCGTGTGCTCGTGGCCAGTGAACATGCCTTCCAATACATGGTCGACACCTACGGCATGGAGCAGCTGTATATCTGGCAGATCGACACGGATGAAAACGGCTCCCCCGCGCAGATCGGACACCTCGTGCGCCAGCTGAAGGACAAGCGCCCGAAGCACCTGTTCGTGGAGTCGAACGTGGATACGCGCCCCATGAAGACCGTCTCGAAGGAGGCCGGGATTCCGATCTTCGACGAGCCACTGCACTCCGATGAGCTCGGCAAGCCGGGCACGGTCGCCGGGACCTACGAGGATTTCCTGCGCAGCAACTTGAAAACCATGATCGCGGGGCTGAAGCGCTAAAACGCGAATGCGCGAGGCCCACATGCGTTGGGCTTCCCCGGTCGCATTCCCCCCCTGCTTTTCTTGCAGCAGGGTGGGTGGCGGGCCGCCCGCGGGCTTATTATTTGATGCATGGCTGAAACTATCTCCGAGCAGAGGCAGCGGATTCTGCCCTCTCGCGCTCACCTGCCGTACGGGCTGGTGCTCGCCGCCTGGTGGAGCGCATGCCTGCTACTGATCGCGGGCGGGGCGATCGTCGGCGCCCGGTTGGTGGAGAAGCTCGCGGTGGTTGTGGCGCCGCTGGCCATCGCGGTGCTGTTTTCCGCGATGCTCACCCCGATCGTTAATTTTCTCGACGTCAAGTTGCGCCTCCCCCGCTCCCTGGCGTCTTTACTGACGGTTCTGGGGCTGATCGGGCTCATCTCGGCGGGCATAACGCTGTTCACGACCCAGCTGATCTCTGGGGTGCCCGCGATGCGGGATTCCGCCCGGGAGGGCGTGAATCAGATCGTTGATTGGCTGGAGAACGGCCCCTTCAAGCTCACCCAGGCGAAGCTCTCCGACATGGTCCACCACGTGCAGGGCGCGCTATCCGAGAACTCCAAGACCATCGCTGACGGCGCGGTGCGCACGGGCACGACGGCGGTGAACTCGGGGGCCGCGCTGCTGATCTTCCTGATCACCCTGTTCTTCTTCCTCTACGAGGGCCGGCGCATCTGGTTGTGGCTGGTGTCCCTGGCTCCCCGGGCCTCCCAGGTGCCGATGGATGAGGCTTTCCGCCGCGGTTGGGTCTCGCTGGGGACGTTCGCCCACGTCCAGGTGCTGGTCGCAGCGTTGAATGCGGTCTCGGTGGGTATTGGCTGCTGGGTGATGAAGGTGCCGTTCGCGATTCCGATTTCAGTGCTGGTCTTCATCGCCTCCTTCGTCCCGATCGTGGGCGCGCTGATCTCCGGCGCAGTGCCGGCGCTGATCGGCCTGGTGGACCAGGGCGTGTTCACCGCAATCGTCATGGTGATCATCGTGACGGCGGTGCACCAGATCGAGACGCACGTGCTGCAGCCCTTCCTGATGGGGCACGCGGTGGCGCTGCACCCGCTGGCGGTGATCGTGGTGGTGGCCGCGGGCACGTACCTCTTCGGCCTGGCGGGCGCGGTCTTCGCGGTGCCGGTGGCGGCACTGGTGAACTCGGTGGTGCGCTATCTGCGCGGCAATGACATGTTCCCCGCGCTCGGCGAGGCCTATGAGCTGCGGAAACCGGGGACCACGAGGGGGCTGACCGACCCCAAGGAGGAGAATGCCTCTGCGGAGTCGGCAGCTGCCGATGCAGAGTCGGACGCCGAGGCCACAGCTCCAGCTAACACCTCCGAGCTCCGCGACTAGCGCCCTCTCCCCTTCACCACCGGCGCGCTCCTCCACCTCCAACTAGCAGGCTTCCCCAATGCCCAGCTGGACACAGAAAATCCCCCATTCCGGTAAGTGCTGGCACTCACCGGAATGGGGGACTTTTGCTGGAGCTAGTAGCGCTCCGGCTCCTCGCCGAGCTGGAAGCGCCGGCCGGAGATTTCCTCTGGGGTGATCTCCACGTAGTTGTACTTCAGGGTCGGCAGCCACGGCTTCAGCGGCAGCTCGTCGGCCTGCTGAATCTCGTCGGTCCTCTCCAGGATGCGAGCGCGTCCCTTCACGATGACGGACCATGCCTTGTCCTCGGTGTGATCATCGGCTTCGAAAAGCACCCGATCGTTGATGGACACGGTGAAGAGCTTGGAGCCCTCCGCGGTGCGGAAGTAGATCTTGCCCTCGTTCACCACATAGTTCAACGGGTAGATGTCGAAGTCATCCTTGATGCGAACGACCAGGCGGCCAAGCTGCTGGTCGCCCATCAGCTCCAGGGCCTCGTCTTCCTTCAGGACCTCAATGGGGTTCTCAAAATCAGCCATGCTTCCATTCTGGCACTGTTTTGCTTTTCGTGTCGTGGCGGAGTTTTTAAGCCTCGGGTCCGGTGATCAGCATCAAGGTCACCGTGGCGGGTCCGTCGACCGCCCGCAGCTCGTGGGAGACGTTCGCCGCCACAGAGATTGCGGTGCCCGGCTTAATGAGCAGCGTCTCGCCACCCACGTCGAACTCGACCTCACCGGTTTGGCCGAGAACCATGATCGGCGCTGGCGCGTGGTGATCCGCCATGACGTCGCCCTTGCGGAAGCTGATACGGACGATGGACGCGTGTCCGAGCCTTTCCTGAATGCGAACCTCGGGGACGGCCCGTCCCTCCCCCTGGGGCTGGCTGTGTGCTGCGTCCAGCTGGGTGAGGTACGTCCAGCCTTCGCCAGCGGAATTGTAGGGCTGCTTCGTGGAGGTGTCTTTATTTGCGCTCATGGCCCCATGCTTCCACATAATTGCCACCCCAGGTATGGCGAAGGCCCCCTCACCGTTTCCAGTGCGCCCCGATGCGAGCAACCGCCTCTTCCCTACGTACTCCGGCACCGCCCCACGCGTGCACTGGCTTATTTTCGCGAGTAGCACAGAGGCCCACGAGCCCCAGTCAAGGCCGCGAAAAAGCAACCGCTACCGAGATGATGCCGAGCGGGATAAGCAAGATAAAGAGGTTAATGACGGGCAGCACTTGCCCTGCCGCGACTTCTTCCCATGCGTAAAGAGCCGTCGAACCAAACCCAAGGAGCAACATCGCGCACCCCACCCCGGCCCAAGCCAAGACGGTGCCCCTCGCTGGTTCCGTGCGCGACCGCAAGAAAAGGTACCCACCCAGAACAGCAACCCACACTGTTGTCAGCGACGCCCCCACGGCAATGATGATCCCATCTACAACACTCCACGCCGCATTCGGATCATTGATAATGAAGCTCGTCAGCACCGTGAGCGCTGGAATGCCCACAGCTCCTGCAAGCAGCCATCCAAGAATTGTTTTAGCGCCCATAGTGAAAGGTTAACAGCCGAGCACTGAAGCAGTGCCGGGATGTGACGAAGCCCCCTTCACCAGCACCCGCTGTTCCTGCCGCAGAAGTAAAACACCGACAGCTACGGCTCGGAATCGGCCGCGTTTACCCCGTCCACAGTATTCGGCCCGGACATCCTCGGGATTTCAGATTACGAGATATTGAACCAGGGGGCGGCTATCAGAAGATATGAAAAACAAGTACCCATGAAGATTCACACCAAAGTGGCGATCATGATCCAGCGGGCTGGCGCAACTGGGGCCTGTGTGTCGCCGGTGAAGGAGCGCAATTTACTTCGCAAGGTATATCGCCGACGTCGCTGAGCCTACTCTTCTAACAGGCACGCTGGCACATCACCAGATCCCACTAGAAATGAAATGTAGAAGGGGGTCAGGCGCCGACAAATCAGATGCTTCTTCGTCCTCGAATACAGTAACTCAATAAACCGGCAACGGCAATACCTATCACTAATTAGCTTCTATTTCCGGAAGGCTGACAGCTCGTCCCCATAATGATGCTGTCATTCGTGCCGCCTCCCGGCCGTGGGCTTCTTCTTCGACTTTCCCTTGGGCGGCTTGCCATCCAGCAGGTCGGACACACTGTTCAGATTCTTCGAACAATTGCCTCCAGAAGCGCTCAATGGATTATAACCAACCGTGCTAGGCTCAGTTTACAATCCTTTCAAGTTAAGGAGCATGATGGGAATCTTCGGTCGGCTTTTCGGATCCAAGGATGAGGAAGTCCGCGACGATTCAGCCACTGACGCAGCCTACGAGGAAGAGACCGAAATCTGCGGAGTTTGTGGGGCACGCGGTGACCGAAGTGACCTTTATGACATCGATGGCTTTCAGATCGACGGCCGCCCAGACCCAGTTAACGTCGTCTGTCACGACTGCTACGTCGAAAATAACCTGGACAGCGGCTACCCCAGCTACTGCTGCGGAATGATCTACGAAGACGGCGAAGAGTACTGCGCAAGCTGCGGCGATCCGCTTTAGGCTGAGCCGGAGCTCGGGGGCACGGAATCTTCCTGGGGTTCTTCGATCATTTCCTCTTTGACCGATTCGGTCTCCTCTGAAGGCACTGTGCCCGGTTTCTCGGCATCTTTGGCCCGCTGTTGCTTCCAATCCTTGAACTTCCGGTTCAGATAACGACCGCCCTCCAAGAGGGCCGCTGTCGCCATCATCGCAACCACAGCTCCTTGTTGCCTGCCGGTGGTACGGCCGTCGAAGAATCCCTTGCCGTAAACTGGGCTCCCCATGGACTATTACTCCTTTCGATACATCTATTCACCCCAGCCTAATGCAAATGGCGCAGATTAGCGCTGGGTTTGAGTGTCCATACGTTCGATGGCCCTATAAATCGTTGGCCTGGACACGTTGAACGTACGAGCTACGACGCTGACGGAATTACCGCCTTCGGTTAGCTCCTTGGCGGCTTGCGCCTGTTCGTTACTGAGCTTCGGCCTTGACCCGGCGCCCCCTGCCCTGTGCTCGGGCATGTTCCACACCCTCACGGGTGCGCTGGATCAGTAGGTCTCTTCCCACTCAGCAAGGCTTGCCATGGCGTTGATCACCACCTTGTCGCCAAGACGCGATGTGTCTAGCTCAGGCTCAAGCACCTTGAAGTTGATATCTCGCCTAGCCAGATCAGCGATCGTATTCACAGTCTCAGCCAGGCCACGACCGAGGCGGTGGAGTCTGGTCACAACGAGAGTGCCATCAGGCCTCATGCACGCCAGAGCGTCGTCAAGTCCCGGGCGTTGCCACTTAGTCCCGGAAATTGTTTCCGCGTAGGCGTGGTTTGGATCGTAGCCGGCGTCGATGAGCGCCTCACGCAAGGTGCCGAGACTTTGCCCTGCCTCGACGTGGACACACACGCGCGACACCAACAAGCATGGTTATGCCTCCTCTGCTGCTTCTTGGAGGTCTGTTGGAAGGTTGTGATGCAGCACGTACTCGCGTAACAGCTTGTAGATGGCCCTGTGGACTTTAAAGCGCGATGGTTTCCTTCCCGCCGATTGATAGAAGTACTGCGTTGCAGCGTCGAGATCAACAGAACTAATGACGTCATCGAAACGGCCGTATTCGTTGATATGCGCCTCATCCACGTGCGCGGCGAGGATAATTCGCAGCAGCTCGGCATCAACACCAATAGCACGCACAAGCTGCGCGATCTCACGGTCTTGCTGCGAGAGTTTGT
Organism: Corynebacterium sp. HMSC22B11; assembly: GCF_001815965.1. Lineage (NCBI taxonomy): Bacteria > Bacillati > Actinomycetota > Actinomycetes > Mycobacteriales > Corynebacteriaceae > Corynebacterium > Corynebacterium sp. HMSC22B11. Next base: position 13,801 of record NZ_KV823491.1, read on the forward strand.
ACTCGTTGATGTAGTCCTGCACTGTTTTGCCGGGCACCAGGTCAGCATCGCCCGATTGAATGTCGTGAAGCCAGCGGTTAGCAAAGACCTGGTCATCGGCGCTGAGACGCGCAAAGCCTGCGTGTAGGTCTGAGAGCAGCTCATCGAGCTCAGCCTGCGGCAGACCAGCCTCGATAGCACGCAGGTACTTCGTGTACTTCGCGTTGAGGTAGTCAGCGTCGATACGCGCAGTGTCGATGTGAGTGATGTGGACGTTGATGTCGTACGGCGGGCGGTCATCGCCGTCTCCCCCGCCTGGCTCTGGTTCACCCTCTGCACCGCCAAGCTCTTTATAACGCGACAGCAGCGCGATGTAGACCGGCTCGGTCAGTTCCACGGCAATCTCGGTGTCGGCAACCTCGTAGGTATCTTGCTCCCAGGTAAACCCCTGGACCTGAGCTGCTTGGAGATGCTCGTAGAGTTCGGGCAGCACCTTCGCGAACTCAAGACGGTCGGCTTCATCGCCGGGCAAGCGAGAGAAGTCGCCGATGCCGGCAAAGAGTCGCGTGATGGTCGTGAAGCACTGGTTGATCTGCAACAAGTGCTCGTCAAGATGATCAACGAACAGCCCGAAGGGCTTATCACCGGAGTACAGCTTGACAGCATCGTCGATGTTGCGTCGCATCGTGTACGGCTTGCGGTAGTAGCGGATCGAACCGAAGGGCTTTTCCGGGCCGAAGACACGGTTGGTACGCGAGAACGCCTGGATGATGTTTTCATAATCGATGACTTTGTCCAGGTACAGCGTGTTCAGCCACTTCGAGTCGAAGCCAGTGAGCATCTGTTTGACGACGATGAGCAGGTCAATCTGCTTGTCGTGCGTAAACGCCGGCGTGTTGTATGGCGCCTTATGTGCCAGTCGTGCAGCAATATCGCGCTTAAAGGCGTCGTGCGTGGTCATGGTGAAGTGCTGATCAAACTTGGCGTTGTAATGCTCAAGTATTTCAAGTAGTCCGTCTTCTTTTCTGAGTTGGGCCTCACCTGTGTTGTCGATGTTGGCATCAAACAACGCCGTGACGTTCAAGTGCGGGTAGGAATCGCGAAAAATTTGGAAATACTCAATAGCCTCGACGATGGAGTGCGTAGCCAAGATCGCATGAAAAGCACTGTTCCGGCTTAAATGCACCCAGTGCTCGGCGATGTCAGAAGCGACAGCAGCACGGTGTTCTGGCTGATTGTATTGCGACATCGGAACGAAGTCCTCGATCCCCTTGTCATAGGAGCCGTCTTCGTGGCGCACACCAGCCATCGGGACCTGGGCCTTGTCCATGTACTTCAGGAAGGTCTTTTCCTTGTGTGGATCGCTAAAAGCGTCCTGCTCATCGACAGCCTTGGCCTGTTCGAGCGCGACAGAGGTGCGCACGTCATTTGCGCGGTAGGTCTCGACCATCTCAGGATCAAAACCGAGCACGTTGCCGTCACGGATACCGTCGGCAATGGAATAGCGGTGCAGCTCATCGCCGAAGATGGTGGCCGTGGTGGAATGCACCTTCTGGTTCTCGTCGTGGATCGGCGTGCCTGTAAAGCCGAAGAGCAGCGCGTCCGGCAGCGTGGTCTTGATACCCAGCAGCATGTCTCCGAAGGTGGAGCGGTGTGCCTCGTCAATGATGAACACGATACGCTTATCACGCAGTTTCTTTAGCACCGGCTCACGCAGCGTGTCAGCCTGCAAGTGGTGGAACTTCTGCAGCGAGGTCACGATCAACACCGAGGTGTCGTTTGTGAGCAGCCGAAGCAGCTCGTCAGCGCTGGCGGTGTCTGCAACGTCGATGGTGTCGCCACCATAGCTGCGATAGTTCGCCAGCGACTGCGTGCCCAGTTCCACGCGGTCAAGCAGGAAGACCACTTTGTCGGCGTTTTTGGAGTCGGCGATCAACTGCGCTGTCTTGAAGCTGGTGATGGTCTTGCCAGAGCCGGTGGTGTGCCAGATGTAGCCGCCCCTGTTACCGCTACCCCACTCGTGGCTTTCCACTCGGTCAGCAATGCGGTGCGCAGCGAAGTACTGGTACGAACGCATGACCATGAGCGCACCGGCTGCGCGGTCTGTCACCGTGTAGAAGCCAATGAGCTGGTGCGCCATCGGGATAGACAGCAGCGAGGTCACAACCGTCGGCCACTCGTTGATCGGCTCGTTGTTGAAATCAGCCCAGTTGAAGAAAAAATCAGGATTGAACTTGCCCCCAGGACCAGGGTTAGCAAAGTACAGAGTTTCACTCGGCGTCATGCCGACGAAGATCTGCACCAGCGAAAACAGCCCAGTGAAGACACCCTCGTGGGCGTATTTAATGATCTGGTTCGTCGCCTGCGAGACAGGCACGCCAGAGCGCTTGAGTTCCAGGTGGATCACCGGCATGCCGTTGATGAGCAACATGAGGTCGCCGCGCCGCTCCGGCATGAGCTTGTGAGCTGCAGTGGAGAACCTCGGCTGCCGTGCGATCTGATAATAGGACTGCCCACCTGCGATCTCGCGGCGGTCGTAGATTTTCAGGCTTACTTCTTTGCCCAGGTTGTGCGCCTGAGGTGCATCGCGGGTAATAGCCACGCTACGGCCGTTGATGAACTCATTGAGACGCAACGGTGTGCGTAGATCCGTGATCTGCTCGATGATCTGGTCCATCTCAGACGATGTCAGCGGCACATCACCGAGCCGGTCCTGGTCGCGGTTGTTGTTGTAGAGGATCTGCGCCCAGTTGTCGATGAGCTGGCGCTCAGTGGGACGGTCAAGCACCTCATCCCAGCCGTGACGGCGCAGCATGGCGACAACGTCATCCTCAAAGCGATTCTCATCTGTGTACGTCAGTGGTGTAGTCATGGTGAGCGCTCCTTAGACGAACATACGCTGCAGCAGCGCAGTCTTGGCTTGAGCTAGTTGCGTGATGTAGCCGGCTTCAGCTGCGATAAGAGCATCGAGGTTGGCAAACACTTCACCGATAGCACACTGCTCTTCGAGGGATGGGAACGAAAACACGGTTTCAGCCAAGGTTGAGATGGAGATAGAACTAACCTTGGTCCCCTGCATCTTTGACAGCAACTGGTTGTGAAAGCTCGGGGCGTTGAGAGCATGTCCGAGAAAACCTGGAGCAAAGGTTCTGATAGGTCGTGCGGAAATCGTGTGTAATCCAGCAAGCACGAGATTTTCAGAAATACCCTGTATCTCAACACATTTCCCTACTGTCGAGTCTTCGGCTGCATCAGCGAAAAGAATGTCTCCATCGGAAAGACTCTGCCGAGAAAGGTTTGAAAGTCGCTCAACGTCGCGAACGAAAGGTATATCGGTTTGCGAAACATCCACAACAGAGTCGTATTTCACAAGGATGTCACCGTAATGGATGTTCATTGCCGAGGTAGGTACATCTGTGAGATCTGCTCGACTCAAGCTGTTATGTCCACGGTAGGCAACCAAGTCAGAGAAAGGCTGGATCTCCCAGGCTCCACTGAACCCGCCGAGCCGCAGCTCAGGCTCATCAGCACCATCTTGCGGGAACATACGCTGCATGAGCGCAGTCTTGGTCTGCTGCAGGTTCGCGTGCTTGATGCGGTGCTGCTCGATCAGCGCGTCGAGATCAGCGAAGAGTTCACCGATGGCGCGCTGTTCTTCGCGAGTAGAAGGAAAAGCCATCGGCGCTTGGGACACGAGTTTCCAATCTGCACGAGGCATCTTGGAACCACTTGAGATACTGGCGGCGGCGTCATACGTCGGGGTTTGAATGAGTTGATAGAGAAATTTGGGATCAGTAGTCAGAGACTGTAGGACCCAGAAATCACCGACGGCGATGCCGTGAAAATCAGGGAGAAGCCAATTTTTGAGGTACGGGCGTAGCTTGCCGTAAAGCACGTCACCTGGCCCAAAAAGAAGGCCAGCTTTAAAGCTCTCCTTTCGGTTCAGATCTTTATTGAGAACACCGACACCAGAAACAATGTCTTCGTATTCCAGACGAGGAAGGGCCGATTCTGCTGATGCGGTGCTAGAGCGTGTGACAGCTGAGCCAAACTCTTTTACCTCCCACTCACCATCGAACCCATCGAACCGCAGCGCTGGTGTGTTGTGCTTAGTCACGCTGACCACCGCCCAGCATCTGCTTCAGGGCTGCGACAGCCTGCATATCCGCATCCGAGCCAGCGAGCTGGTCCAGCGATGCAAGCAAGCTACGCTCAGTGGTAGCGATCTGCGTATCTAGCTCAGTCAGCGGCGTGGCGTACTTATCCTGCAAGCGCTGCACCTTGCTTGCAAGTTTGACCAGCACATACTCGGGCAAAAGCTCTAGTTCACCCTCTAAAGCCTTGATCCACTTGGTGTTAAGAACTTCTTCAATCTGCCCTGGGGTCAAGTTCTCAATGATCTCGCGAGTTTCAGATTCTAACGCTTCAGAGGCATCCTTCAACTGCGTTTTAACTACTGACTGACGGTTAACAAGTTCGTATGCTTCCAGCACTACGGACTCAATACTCCCTTCAGGCCATTGCATCCCCATGGGTAAAGTATTGACCGTTTTTTCAAGACCACCCTTGAGGAAACCATCTCCCTTCACGTTAAGCAGCCCTACATGCTCGCGCTTGTCCTCATCGCTGAGATTGTCCACCAGTGAACGTAGCCCGTTCTTAATGGTCTTAGCTTCATCTCGAAGTTCGTTCAGAGCATCAGATTGCGGGTTTGACTCTTTAATCTTCTTCTTCACAATCGTTTGACGATTCATGAAGTCTAAAGCTCGAAGCAGTACGGCTCCCATGCTTCCGTCAGGCCACTGAATGCTCTTAGACAAGTTCGCTATAACGACCTCTAGACCTGACTTAATGAAAGCATCACCCTTAACATTGAGCGCTTCATCCACATCAAGCTTGTCCTCTTCACTCAAGCCTTCGATAAGACCATTGAGCTGGACTTTGATGTCTTCTGCTTCACCAGAAAGTGAAACTACCTTCTCGGCTAATTCGGGCAAATACAAACTGCGAACAATGGCAAACGGGGCTACACGGCCTTCCCAGCCGGTTCGGACGTAGACCTTCTTCTTGTCCTTGGTCTTCCACTCCATGACAGGATCAATGACCCGCATTGCATCCCAGCCCTCGGTCTGCAGGATCGTCAGATCGTTGGCAATGACAAGCCACTTCTCATGTAGCAGCTGGTATCCCTGGTACTCGTTGACCAGTGGCACCGGGGCTAGGCGCGCGAACAGATCAGCCTTGATGCCATCCTCAGCAGTGTTCACTGGAACAGCCATCGCACCGTCAATGAGGTCTGTTTCCAAGGCCCCAGCAAACCCATCCAGTGTCGCGTTCAATGTGTCTGCCAGCGTTCCGGCAGCACTGTGTTCTAAGACCATTTCGCGAATGTCGTCAGTGCGGAGGGTCGCGTACCCGTTTGCACCTTCTTCAAACAGCGTCTCACGCAGGCCCGGCAGCACATCCCAGTACTCAGCGAGAGCGTCGATCTCGCTCACAGGGATGCCGCCGTTGACGGTGGCGAAGAAGTCCACAGACTCCGGCGGCAGTGTTGCAGAAACGTAGCGCGGAATATTCAAGTTGTAGTCGTTGTCGCGAATCTCATCGCGAGACACAACACGTGCGAAGTGCTCTACGTCTCGGCGAGCATGAACAGTATCAACGATGCGCTCGATGTCACGCGCGCGCAGAAGATTGTTCTTGCCGTCTTTAATAAAGCCCTGGGATGCGTCAATGAACAGCACGTCATCGTGACTGCGCTGCTTCTTGAGCACCATGATGATGGTCGGAATGCCGGTGCCGTAGAAGATCGAACTCGGCAGGCCAATGATGGTGTCGATGTTATTGGCCTCGATAAGGCGCGTACGGATCGTCTCTTCTGCCCCACCACGGAAGAGCACACCGTGCGGCAGGACAATGGTCATAATGCCGTCTGGCTTGACGTGGAAAAGCTCGTGCAGCAAGAAGGCGTAATCAGCCTTATTCTGTGGCGCCAGACCATACTGCGTAAAGCGTGGATCGGTGTCCATGCCCTCTGGCTCCCACTTCTGCGAATAAGGAGGGTTCGATACAACAGCATCGACAAACAGCGGGTCATAGGTGTTTTTCGGGTCAGCCTCGTCAAACATCGGCCAGTCGTGTTTCAGGCTGTCTCCGTTACGAGCGACAATGTTGTCCGCCTTAACACCCCGCATAACCAAGTTCATACGCGTGAGGTTGAAGGTATTGTCTTTGAGCTCTTGGGCGTAGTACTTGATTGCATCTGGATCACCCATATGACGTGCAACGGCCTGGCCGATATTCAGCAGCAGCGAGCCAGAACCAGAGGTCGGGTCGTAAATGGTCAGGGTCTCACGGTCTTGGGTGTGCGCTGCAACAATTCGGCTCATGATCTCAGAGACCTCGTGCGGGGTGTAGAACTCCCCCGCCTTTTTGCCGGAGTTCGCTGCGAACTTCGAGATCAAGTACTCGTAGATAAACCCGAGAACGTCGTAGCCTTGGGCACCATCAGTGGGGATGTCGTTGATAAGGTCCAGCAGATCCTTAATCGCCTTGGTCTGCGAGACAGCACTACTACCCAGCTTCGACAGCCCTGTTTCTAGAGTGCGGAAGATGTCTTTGAACACGTGGCTGCGGCTCGGCAGGATGAGGCGTTCAAAAGCAGCGAGTGCATCACGCACATCAGCGACGTTGAAGTCACTACCGGCAGCACGCCACGTCGAGTGAAGGTTGTTATACGAGATGAAGTAGCCCAGCCGGTGCTGTACGAACTCCACTGTTTCGGGGTCGTCTTCGACGAGCACCTCAGCAAGTTCATCGGGTTCTACGTCGTTGGCGTACATCAGCTGCTCAACTTGATCAGAGAGGAACTTATAGAAGATGAAGCCGAGAATGTAGTCCTTATATTCCTGCGCCTCGATTTTGGAGCGCATGGTGTTCGCGGATTCCCAGATGCGCGATGCGAGTTGTCGTTTATCCATGATGCAGTGCCTGTTACCTGTCAGTATTAAATCGCACCATCGCTTAACGTCGCCAAAACTGTTGAAGTGTCACCAACGTACATGGTGCAGGATTTTGAGCCTAGTGCACCATCTAGTGCACCAAATGGCGATTTCAGCACAAAATGAAGAAGGCCCCTACCAGCGTTTCCACTGGTAGGGGCCTTATCTTAGTAGCGGGGGCAGGATTCGAACCTACGACCTCTGGGTTATGAGCCCAGCGAGCTACCGAGCTGCTCCACCCCGCGACGCTTGCGAGTACAGACTCAACCAATTCCTTGGCTGACCTCTGTCTGCAACATCGACTAGCCTAACAAGGCTCCATACAAAAGCAAAATCGCCCGCTGGCCTGCGCTCTTCCATCGAGCGCTGCGACCAACGGGCGATCAGCGGGCTAGTCACTGGGCGGCCACGCGGCCACCCAGCCTGCCCCTACTGCTGGGACTGCAGTTCGCGGACTGCCTTGTCCAGCTCGTCGAGGGCCTTGCCGAACTCCTCGAAGGAGCCGGACTGGCGGGTGCGGTTGACCTTGTCCATCGCATCCCGGACCTTGTCAGCAGCGTCGCCCTGCGGCAGCTGACCAGCAGCGCCGGAGCCCTGCTCCTGGCCTTTATCCTCGTCCTTATCGGACTCGCCTTCGTCCTTCTTATCGCCCTTACCCGGAGCCACGACGCTGCCGTCGACTTCCTCCAGGTCCGTGGCGGCCGCCGGGTCGATGCCGACCTGCTCCAGAGCCTCGGCGATCGTCGGCGCGTAACCGACCTGACCGTTGTAGGACACCAGCACGCGCAGCAGCTTCGGGAACGCGGACTCCTGGTCCTTGCGCTTGGAGTACACCGGCTCCACGTACAGCACCTGACCGTCGCCCACCGGCAGGGTCAGCAGGTTGCCGTTGATGACGTCGTTGGTGCCCTCAAGCAGCGTGCGCTCGCGGGCCACCTCGTCGGAGGACATCATCGTGTCCTGCGCCTGCTTCGGACCCTGGGTCTGCGTCTGGGTCGGCAGCACGCGCACGTGGATCTTGCCGTAGTTCTCCGGGTCGGAGGAGACGGTCATGTGCGCGGCCAGGAACTCACGGCGCAGGCCACGGAACGGGGTGATCAGCTGGAAGCTCGGCTTACCGGTCTCCGGGTCGGCGGCGACCACGTAGTACGGCGGCTGCGCCAGCTCACCCTTGTTCTCCTTGGCGGTCGGGTCGGAGGGCACGGACCAGAAGGCGTCGTTCTGGAAGAACACGCCCGGGTCGCTGACGTGGTAGCGGGCGATGAGCTCACGCTGGACCTTGAACATGTCGCCCGGGTAGCGCATGTGCTGCATCAGCTCGTCGCTGATCTCGGACTTCGGCTTCACGACGTCCGGGAACGCGCCGCGCCAGGCCTTCAGGACGGGGTCCTTCTCGTCGAATTCGTAGAGCTCGACGGTGCCGTCGTAGGCGTCGACGGTGGCCTTGACGGAGTTACGGATGTAGCTGACCTTGTCGGTAACCAGCTGCTCACGGCGGACACCATCGGGGTTGGTCGTGTCCGTCGTGGTCTCCGTCAGGCTGGTGCGCTCGGAGTAGGGCAGGTCCGTCAGGGTGGTGTATCCGTCCACGACCCACTTGATGCGGCCGTCGATGACGGTCGGGTAGGTCTTCGAATCCGTGGTCAGCCACGGCGCCACCTTGTGCACACGCTCGCGGGGGTCGCGGTTGTACAGGATGCGGGAATTCTCGCCGATGCGGTCGGTGAGCAGCAGGTTCATCGACTCGAAGTGCGCGGCGTACATCAGGCGGTTGAATGGGTTATTGACGTCCACCCCGCCCTTACCGGTGTAGGTGTAGTTGCTGTCCTCGGTGTCGTACTCCAGCGGGTTGCCGCCGGAACGGCCGACGATGGCGTAGTCCGAGTTCGGCGTCGGGTTGGAGGCGATCAGCGGGCCGAAGTAGATACGCGGCTGCTTCAGATCCAGCTCCAGCTCGCCACCCTGGCGGCCCCGCTCCAGGGACTGCAGGTCGGCGACGGTGTAGACCGGGTAGCCACCACGGGCGGAACCGACGTCGCGGGCTACCTCGTCGACCTTGCGGGCCGGGGCGGCGATGAAGCCGTTGCCGTGGGTGTAGACGGTGTGGCGGTTGATCCAGTCCTGCTGGTTGCCTTCCAGGGTGTTCGGGTTCAGCTCACGAGCGGCGACGACGAAGTCGCGCATCTTGCCGTCGACCTCGTAGCGGTCCACGGCGAGCTCATCGGAGAAGCCGTAGAAGTTACGCAGCTGCTGTTGCTGGGTGAACGTCGGGGACAGAACCTGCGGGTCGAGAAGACGGATGTTGGAGAGAGTGACGTCGTCCTGGGCGATGGAGCGCTCCGCCTTCTTGCCGCCCTGCTTGGTGCCCCAGTTGCGCTCGTAGGTGACATTGTCATCCTCGAGGTCGTAGGCGTGGCGGGTGGCGTCGATGTTGCGGGCGATGTACTCGCGCTCCTTCTCCGCGCGGTTCGGCGCGACGGAGAACTGCTCCAGGATCGCTGGCCAGGCTACGCCGGCGACCAGGGAGGTCAGCAGCATCAGGGCCACGGCGAGTGCTGGGATACGCAGGTCCTTCATCACGATGGTGAGGAAGAACAGGGCGGCCACGAAGATGGCGACGACGAGCAGGACGATCTTCGCGGGCAGGACAGCGTTGATGTCCGTGTAGGAACCACCCGTGAAGGTGTCGTGCTGGCGGTTGAGCAGGTCGTAGCGGTCGAACCAGTAGCCCACGGCCTTCACGATCATCCAAATGCCGGCGATGATTGCCAGCTGGCGGCGGGCCGCCGGGGCGACCTTCGCTTTCTCCCCCACCCGCGGGTTACCGGTGGTGATGGATCCCAGCAGGTAATGGCCGATGCCGTTGACGAAGAAGGCGATGATGAGCATGAAGCTGAGCAGCCCCAGGATGAGGTTCAGCATCGGCAGGTTGAACGCGTAGAAGCTCAAGTCCTTGCCGAACTGCGGGTCCTCCACCCCGAAGGAAGAGGAGTTCCAGAACAGCATCGCGCGGCGCCAGTTGCCCTGCGAGACCAGGCCGACGACGATGCCCGCCAGGATCGGCAGCCACACCAGCATCGGGCGGACGGTCTGCCGGATCGCCGGGCGGTTCGCGGCCAATGGCGAGGCCGAGCCGAGCGACTCCAGGCTGGTCGGCCCCTTGCGGTAGGCGGCGAAGGCCGCGAGCCAGACGATCGCCCCCGCAACCAGCCCGAAGATCAGGAACAGAATCACACGGGTGACGATGACGCTGAAGAATACGCCCTGATATTCCAGGTCACGGAACCACTGCCAGTCCGTGTACGCGCCAACCACGATGGGAACCAAGAAGAACGCCACACCCAGCGCCATGACCAGGCCGGCGATAATCTTGGAACGGCGCGAGGGCGTGAAATTTGCAGATGAGGCGCCAGATGGAGGCTGTGCCGACATACTCAAGGGTTCACTACTTCCTACGCAGAATCAGATCTAACAGTCCAGGATACGTAGTAAAACTTCCCTCGCGAAATGAGTTTTTGCCCCTAGCGATGCTGGCTGCCGCCACATATGGGGCGGCGGGCTAAACTCGCGGCCATGAACCTCAACGATGACCGCATCTTGAACGCCGCCCTCATGGAGGCCGTGGACTTCATCCAGGCCGAGGGCTGGGATCGCCCCGCCACCCTGTTCGCCCTCGTTCCGACGGAGCTGGTCGCCGACGCCCTGGAACTCACCGAGGACCGCAACCCGCTCTCCCTGATCGTGCAGGACGACCTGCCGGAGCACATCCGCCCCGGCTCGGAGGAGCTGGGCGAGTTCGTCGCCTCCATCCGCTGGCCTGCGCAGGTGGTGGGCGCGATCCTGGCCCAGGAGATCTCCTTCGTGGACTCCTCCCTAGGCGAGGACGCAGCCCCGCAGCAGGCACGACTGTTCAGCGGCATCTTGGACGCGGGTGCCCGGGATGGCGCCGCGGCGGCGGGCGATGGTTCCGAGCGCACCTTGCTGCAGCTGCGCCCGACCGAAGAGGAGCTCGCGGCCGATCCCTTCGGCCAGGACCGCGTGGAGCTGCGGGGCGGGGAGGATATTGCGCCGGGCGTGATCGCCGCGCTGCGCGCCACCTTCGTGGACTAGGGCCTCGCTAGGGCCTCGCTGCGCCCTAGCTGCAGGTGTCGAAGTCGCCGCCGGAGCGGATGCCCTCCAGGTCCTTGACCGCGTCCTCGAGGGAGTCGACCTTCACCAGCTTCGGCCCGGCATCCTCCACCGTGAGCGCCTCGGCGCAGTTACCGGCGGGCACCAGGAAGTACTCGGCCCCGGCGTCCGCAGCCGCGCGGATCTTGTGGGTGATCCCACCGATCGCGCCGACCTGGCCAGCAGCATCGATGGAGCCCGTGCCCGCGACGAACGCGCCACCCGTCAGATCCTCCGGGGTGAGCTTGTCCACGACGGCGAGGGAGAACATCAGTCCCGCGGAAGGGCCGCCGACGTCCTGCAGGTTATAGCGCACGCGGATCTCACCCGCGGGCTGGGATACAGAAGTCACGCCCAGGAAGGCGGAGCCCTGCTCGGCCCGCTGGAGATGCTTCGGCGGCTCCCCGAGCGTGACGGTCACCGTCTCCTCCTTGCCCTGCCGGTCGACCAGGACGTCGATCTCGTCGCCCGGTGAGTGCTCGCCGACCACCCGTGCGAGCTCGTCGGGGGTGGTGATGGTTCGGCCGTCAACCTCGCGGATGACGTCGTTGACCTTGATCTTCCCCGCTGCCGGCGCGTCGTCCAGGACGTCGATGACGGCGGTTTCCAGCGGTTTGTTGAGATAGTTCATCGCCGCGGTGGTGGCGTTGGATTCCGAGGCGGCGAAGGCTGCCTGATTCTGCTGCTGGACTTCCTCGGGAGACTTGTTCGCGGGGAAAATCTGCCCGATCGGGACGAGGGTGTCGTCGGTGGTCAGCCACCGGGCGAGCGCCTGGCCGAGCGTGAGCTTGGTGTGCACGGAGACGGTGGTCATGTTGAGGTGACCGGCGGGTTTATTGGTCTCCGCACCGGTGATCTCGACGACCTGCTTGCCGCCCTCCTCGCCGAGGGTGTTGAAGGTCGGCCCCTTGCCCTCTGCCGCGTAGGGAACCGTCAGGTCGATATCGGTGCCCGGGATGCTCGGCAGGCCAAGCAGGGTCACCAAGACGACGACCGGGGCGGCGCCCAGCGCGATCGTTCGGTTGCGACGGTTCCAGATTTTCATCGTTCATACCCTACCTGCTCGTGGGGACTGCTGGGTTGAGGCAAGGCCGGGCGGTGGGTGCGGGGTGACGTCCTCAATATGGAAGGGGGTGACGGGAAGCGATGGCGGGACCGTTCGCTCACAGCACACGGAACGAGCGGTTTTTGGTGGGGCGCTGTCCGCTGCGATCAGTAAGGTTGTTGGCATGAGTAATTTCGGCTTCGGCATGCACCCCAATAACAACGGTGGCAACGGCGACGACAACGGCCGCGACGATGATGACCACAAGGATGGTCACAACGGTGGCGACGATGGCGACGGTCGTGGCGGCCAGGGCGACGGTCGAGGCAATAATCCTTTCGAATTTATCTTCGGCGGCCCGGGCTCGGGTGGTTCTGAGCAGTCGAATCCCTTCGGCGGTGGCTTCGGCAGCGGGAACCTCGGCGACCTGCTGAACCAGTTCGGCTCGATGTTCAGTGGCTTCGGCGCGGATCTGAACAGCACGGGCGCAGATGATGCCGTGAACTATTCGATGGTGGAGCGCACCGCTCGCCAGCACATCCGCAGCAAACAGCAGGCCAGCGAGGGTGGGCAGCACCCGTTCGGCGGTTTGTTCTTCGGCTTCGGCGCTGGCCCCCAGCGCGGATCGGGGGCCAGCACGCCGAGCCAGTCGGATTCCCAGGCCGTGGCGGAATCCGTGCGACTCGCGGAGCTGTGGCTGGACGGGGCGACCACGCTGCCTGCGGGCGCGACCGGCTCCGTCGCCTTCGGCCCGGAGCAGTGGCTGGAGGAGACGCTCGAGACATGGAAGCGGATCTTCACCCCGCTGGCGGAGAAGCTCGGCGAGGCCGCGATGGGCGAGATTCCGGAGGAGATGCGGGATCAGATGGGCCCGTTGGCCGGCATCATGCGCCAGGTCAACGCGATGAACTTCTCCATGCAATTGGGCCACACGCTCGGCGAGCTAGCGACGGGTGTCAGCCACTCCACGCAATGGGGTATGCCGCTGGCAAGCGGCAACGTGGCGGCTGTGGCGACCGCACAACTGGAGTCCATGGCCGAGAAGCTGGGCACGGATAAGCGGGAGGCGCTGATTTACCTGGCGACCCGCGAGGCCGCACACCACCGCCTGTTCAAGCACGTCCCGTGGCTGGCCGAGCGCCTCATCCTGGATGTTGAGGAGTTCGCCCGCGGGTTGGCGCTGGATACCTCCGCGATGGAGGAGGCGATGCGGGAGTTCAACCCGGAGTCCATGAATGATCCCGCAAAGATGCAGGAGATGATGGCTCAGATGCAGGGCCAGGACCTCTCCCCCAAGGTCGTGTCCGCGAACGCGCACGCCCGCGAGCGGCTGGAGACCAGCCTGAGCCTCGTGGAGGGCTGGGTGGACTACGTGGTCGGCCAGGCGCTGGCGGACCGGATGCCGAATGCGTCGATCCTGACCGCGGCGTGGTCGTCCTACCGCAACACTGAGTCCCCGGAGATGGAGGCTCTGAGCAAGACGGTGGGCATCTCCCTGCTCGCGCCGCGCGCCAACGATGCCGCTGGTCTGTGGCACAAGCTGGATGAGGCCGTGGGCGCGGAGAAGCGCGACGGCATCTGGGATCACCCGGACCTGCTACCGCTGGCCAAAGACCTGGACAACCCGGCTGGATTCATCGGCAAGGTGGCCTTCGATGGCGAGGACGAGGACTTCGACCCGATCAGCGAGATCGAGAAGCTGGAGGCGGAGCTGAACCGCCAGGGCGGGCCGCGCGAGGAGCGCACCAACCGCCGCCGCCCAGAGCAGGACGACAAGCCGGATAAGGGCTCGGAGCCTGAGGACGACGAGGACGACGCTGGCGGCGAGCGCTAGCGCTGCGGTTCCGGGCCGTCGCCCGGGCAGCCCCAGCGCTGATAGGCCTCGAGGTAGCCGCGGGCCCGCTCGAGCTGTGGGGCGCGGCTAGCCCAGTGCCAGAAGTCCGCACCGTGGTTGGGGATCCACGTGTGCACGAGTTCGTGGATGATCACGGAGTTCAGGACGTAATCCGGCACCTGTTTAAGCCGGTGGGAGATACGAATCCGCCCGGTGCTGGGGGTGCAGCTGCCCCAGCGGGTCGTCATGTTCTCCACCCAGGTGATGGAGGTCCACTCCGCCCGGCCGCCCAGGTACTTATCATTGAGCGCCTCGGCCAGGGCCTGGAGCTGATCGTCGCTGCGCTTGTGATTCGTGGCCCGGGTGGCTTTCTTTTCTAGCCGGGCGATGAGCCCCTCCCCCGCGGCCACCAGCCGCTCCAGGCCCATCGCGGCCGGAGCCAGCATCACGATTGTTTGCCCTTCCCAGCGGGCGGTGATGGTCTTCTTCCGCCGCGCCGAAAGCCGCACCTCCACCGGGCGGGCCGGGGTGCTGAGCCGCGCGGCGGCCTGCTGGGCCTTGCGTTGCGTGGCGGTGGGCTGGGCTCTGGTCATGGAAGCACATGTTAGCCGCCGCGCTTCTCGCTAATCCTTCGCGGTTTCGCACTTTGCCCACGCCCCGGTGCCCGCGTGGCTAGAATTCTGCGCAGACACAGCACGCGGGCGGCGGGGGTCGCCCGGGCGCGGATGGGGCCGCGCCTCAGGGGAGCTGCAAATCCGAGGGGGAATCATGGTGCACGCAACCGCCGAAAAAGCCAGGCCACAGGGCTCGCGAACCGCGAATGCCACAGCCAGCTCCGGTCCGCCTGCCCGGATGGTGCTCCGCCCGGGCACGGCGGTGCTGCTGCGACCAGACCGCAGCATCCAGTTCGGTATCCACCCCGGCAACGCAGTGATCCTCCCGGTGCCGGCCGCCGTGGATCCCGGCCAGGTGTTGCAGGTGATGATGCAGGCTCGCGCGGGCATGACCGCCGAGGATCTCGCCGCCACCCTGGGCTACTGTGGCTTCACGTCTGTTGAGGCGGGTTCCATCGCCGAGGAGCTGGTGCGGGCCGGGGTGCTGGTCGCCGCCGAGGAGCAGGCTATCCCGCTGCTGCGCTTCGGCAAGCCCTCCCTGGCCCTCGCCGATGCCCTCTTCACCCACGGTGTGAAGGTGGACTGGTTGGAGGCGCCACGCACCACCAGCGAGGCACGGTCCGGGCAGGTCATCACCAGCCAGGGGCGTACGGCACGCAAGGACGTCCTGATCCTGCCGGGCGGGCTCTTCCCGCCACCGGATGTGCAGTTCTGGCTGCACGAAAAGCTCATCCCCCACTACCCCACCGGGGTGATCGACGGGCGCCTCACCTTCGGCCCACTGATTATCCCCGGGCGCACCGCCTGCCTGAGCTGCATCGACCAGGCCTACCTGGAACGCGATGCGCTGTGGCGCAGCACCCGTGCGCAGGCCACGGCCCGGCCGGTCAGCTACACCACCGCGGAGCACGGCCTGCTGGCGGAGATCACCACCCAAATCATCCGGGAGCACATCATCCCGTGGCGCGATGCCGGCTCGGACCCAGCCGCGCTCCCGCCACTGCTCACCCAGCGGCAGTTCTTCGACACCACCGGTTTCGCCATCCAGCCCGAGGAGGTGCGGCGCGAACCGGAGTGCGTGCTCTGCCGCATGGCGGTGGCTGGCCGTGGGCTGCATGTGACTCGCTAGGCTCTGCTGCCCCGGTTCCCGGCTTCGGAGCGCACCTGCACCACCAGCCACGGCAGCCCTATCCCCGGTCGCAGCGCCCCTCCCCTGCGCACCCAGCTAGCCCGCGGGTACCACTATCCCGTGGCGTAGTTCGCGGTGATGGCGAGGACGTCCTCCCCGAACTGTTCGATCTTCATCGGTCCCACGCCCGGGACCTGGATGAGCTCCTCTGGGCTGGCGGGCATGCGCTGCGCGATGGCCAGCAGCGTGGCGTCCGTGAACACCACGTATGCCGGAACCCCCATGGACTTTGCGGTGTCCAGCCGCCACTGCCGCAGCTCCCCGATGACCACCTGGTCGGTTTCCAGCGAGTGCTGCCCGCAACGGCCGAGGATCTTCGCCTCCGGGGTGGACAGGGGCGTGCCGCAGACGGCGCAGGCGTTCTTCGGGGCTCCCGTTTTCCGACGACGCCGCGCCTGGCCCAGGTCGATGGCCAGTTCGCCGTCGTCCTCGTCCTCCCACGGCACCAGGTCGTCGAGGAATCGGGTGCGCACCCGGGACTGTTTACCGCCCTCCTGCCGGGCGAGTGCCCAGGAGAGGTGGAGGTGTTCGCGGGCGCGGGTGACGCCGACGTAGAGCAAGCGGCGTTCCTCCTCGATCGCGTCGGCCGCGCCCGCGCCCTTGAGGGCGTGGTGGATCGGGAACATGCCCTCGTAGAGGCCGACGAGGAAGACGGCGTCCCACTCCAGGCCCTTGGCCATGTGGACGCTGACCAGGGTCACGCCCTGCACCTTCGGCGGGTTCTTGGAGCGCACTCGCTCCTGGAGCATGCCAATGACCCCGAGGTAGCTGATCTGTGGGTTCGCGGTGAGGATCTCCTCGATCAGCTCCACCAGGGCGTTGAGGGACTGCCAGCGCTGGCGTTCCTGCGCACCGCTGGGCTCGGTGGCGGTGAGCCCGACCGGGGCGAGTGCCGCCTTCGCGGCGTTGAGGATCTCCTCCCGGGTCTCCGGGCCTGTGCTGTCCGCGCCGCCAGCGCCACCCTGTTCGCCAGCGCCGCCGGGTCCGGCATCCGGCCCACCGCCTTGCCCGCCGCCTGGCTGGCCGCCGAAGTTCCGCGCGCTCTTCGCCAGCGCCCCCAGGCCCTGGCGAATCTCAGCGCGGGAGAAGAACCCTTCTCCACCCTTGACCTGGTACGGAATCCCGGCCTCTTCCAGGGCGTACTCCAGGGCACCGGCCTGGGCGTTGATGCGGTACAGCACCGCAATCTCGGCGGGCTGCACGCCCTTTTTGATCAGCTGGGCGATCTTCTCCGCCACCCCCTTGGCCTCTGCGGCCTCGTCGGGGTATTCCACGAACTCCGGCTCCGGGCCGTCGGGGCGCTGCCCCTCCAGCTTCAGCCGGGTCCCGGCGGCCCGGCCCTTGGCCTTGCCGATCACCTCGTTGGCCAGCTCCACGACCTGCGGGGTGGAGCGGTAGTCCCGGTGCAGGCGCACGGTGGTGGCCTCGGGGAATTTCGTGGTGAAGTCCAGCAGGTAGCTGGGGCTAGCTCCGTTGAAGGAGTAAATGGTCTGGTTGGCGTCGCCCACGACGGTGAGGTCGTCACGCTCGCCGAGCCAGGCATCAAGCAGGCGCTGCTGCAACGGGGTGACGTCCTGATACTCGTCGACCACGAAGGTGCGGTACTGGGAGCGGAACTCCTCGGCGATGCCGACGTTGGACTCGATGGCGGCGGCCATATTCAGCAGCAGGTCGTCGAAGTCCAGCAGCATTCCCTCGGGCGTGGCCTTGAGCTGCTCGTAGTTCTGAAACACCTTGATGAACTGCTCGGGGCTCACGGGGCAGTCGCGGCGCTCCGGCACCATGACCTTCGGGTAGTCCTCCGCGACGACGAGGGAGGACTTGCACCACTCCACCTCACCGATCAGGTCCTTGAGCAGCGTGGTGGTGGGTTCCAGGCCGGCGCCACGGGCGGCTCGGCTCATGAGCGGGAACTTGGAGTCCACCAGCTTCCACGGCAGGTCTCCGGCGTATTTCGGCCAGAAGTAACCCAGCTGGCGCATGGCGGAGGCGTGGAAGGTGCGGGCTTGGACGCGCGCGACGTTCATCATCGCGAGGCGTTCCCGCATCTCGGAGGCAGCCCGGGAGGTGAAGGTCACGGCCAGCACCTGGTCGGGGTTGACGAAGCCGCCGTCCACGAGGTGGGCGATGCGGTGGGTGATGGTGCGGGTCTTGCCGGTGCCGGCGCCCGCGATGATCGCGACGGGCCCGCGGGGGGCGGTTGCTGCGCGAAGTTGTTCCGGATCCAGGTGGTCCCTGGTCTCCAATTACTCTCCCTCCTCGAGGTTGCCCATGCCGCGAACGTAGAGGATGCGGTCGCCCGGTTCGACGGTCTCGGCTTCGGCGGAGTCGATGCGGTACAGCGCGCCGGAGCGGACGATGCCGAGGACGATGTCCTCCAGCACGCGGGGGTTGCCGCCGACTTCCTCTTCCTTGGCGGGGCGTTCGGCGATGGAGAAGCCCTCGTCCGGGGAGAGCAGGTCCTCCATCATTTCGGTCACGGATGGGGTGACGGTTGCCAATCCCATGAGGCGGCCGGCGGTCTCACTGGACACGACCACGGAGTCCGCGCCTGACTGTCGCAGCAGGTGGGAGTTATCGGATTCGCGCACGCTGGCGATGATGGTGGCCGAGGGCGCGATCTCTCGGACGGAGAGGGTGACCAGCACGGCGGTGTCGTCCTGGTTCGGGGCGACGACGACGGCCCGGGCGCGGTTCACGCCGGCGAGTTTCAGCACGTCGGAGCGGGTTGCGGAGCCGTGGACGGTGACCAGGCCCTGGGCGTTGGCGAGGTCGAGAGCTTCCCGGTCGAGGTCCACGACCACGATCTGGGATGGGGAGACGCCGTCGGCGAGGAGGGCTGCCACGGCGGACCGGCCCTTCGTGCCGTAGCCGATGACGATGGTGTGGTTGCGCATTCTTTTCCTCCAGCGGCGGATCATGAAGGTTTGGCGGGATTCCTTCGTCAGCACGGTCAGCGTCGTGCCGACCAGCAGGGCGAGGAAGATGATTCTTAAGGGGGTGACGATCAGCGCCGTGATGAGGCGTTCCTGCTGGCTGACCGGGGTGACGTCGCCATAACCGGTGGTCGACAGGGTGATCGTCGAGTAGTACAGCGCGTCGATGAAGGTTTCGACGCCGGCGTATCCCGCCCTGCCCCGGTAGGTCAGGAGCGCCACCCCGAGGATGAGGCCGAGGGCGTAGAGCATGCGGCGGCCGATGAGCCGCCAGGGGCTGCGGTATTCCTCTTCCGGCAGGCGGAGGATGTTGAGCAGCGCGTGCGGCGGGAGACCGTCAAGTTCGCCTTCCGTCTGGAAGCGTTCCCGCATTCTAAACCGCATGACTTCCTATCCTGAGGTGGGTGCGTGGGGTGGGCTCGTGCCCTGCCCCATCGGTTGTTGGGTGCCCGGCCCGTCGGTGGGGCCTGGCCCCTGCCCCGTGGCCCGGGGCAGGTTGTCGTGAACCATCAAATTCTAGGGCTTAGGGCTTGTCCAAGCCTAGCCGGGCGATGAGTTCTTCTTCGTTCGGCAAGTCTTGCACGTAGTGGGTGTGTTGGGTGCGCACATAGAAGAACGCGGTGCGCACGTTGTCCACCGGCACCTCCACACCCAGCTGGCGGCTCAGGATTTTCGCCCAGGCCAGCCGGTAGGCGGCGAGCTGGAGTTCGGCGTTCCTCATATCCCGGCCGGTCGGCATCTGCCCGGTCTTCCAGTCGACGACGAGCCAGCCAGCGGCGGGGTCATCGCCTTCGTGGAAGACCGCGTCCATGCGGCCGTTGAAGACGAAGCCGCCGATGTTGACCAGGTAGGAGCCCTCAACCGACTCCGGGGTGCGCTGTGCCCACTCGGAGCCGAGGAACTTGTTTTTTAGCTCCTCGAGCTGCGGGTCCTGGAGGGTGGCGTCGGAGGCGCCGGGCATTTCGTCCTCGTCGAAGAGCATGGCCTGGTTGTAGTGCTGCTCCACCCAGTTGTGGAAGGCCGTTCCGCGCTTGGCGTAGGGCTGCGGCTGCATCGGGATGGGACGACGACGCCGCCGCGCGAACTGTTCCGGGTCCTGGTTCATCGCGACCGCTTGGGTTGCGGTGAGCATCGGGTCGAGCGGGACCTCCACGGCGGTGAGGGTGCGCTGCTGGTGCTCTTGGATCAGCAGGCGGGTTTCCTCGTCCCACTGCCGGGTCAGCATGTCCTGGTTGGCGGTGGATTCATTGGCCGGGTCGCCGGTGGTGGCCGCGCCGAGCGCATCAACGACCATGCTTGCCCCCTCGGCCGCGCCAGGTCGGCTGGCCAGTGGTGCGGGCTGTGGCCAGCTGGCCTGCTCCTCGGCGGCTGACGTGTGGCGGGTGGCGGCGTAGTCCTCGCGCGCGGTGAGCTGCTCGGCCGTGGGATAGAGGTAGTGGTCAATCTCGGTGGCCTTGCCCTTGTCCACCCTCGCGGCATCCTTCTTGCTCGGGGTGCGGCCAAGGTCGGACCAGGTGTGCACGCTCGCCCCTGCCAGGGGCGCACGGGCATCGGTGATGCGGTTTTTCAGCAGCACCAGGTTCAGCGAGGGGTCCAGGGCAGTATCGTTGCCGGGGCGGTACGCGGCCCCGCTCACCAGCAGCACCCGCTCGGTGCGGGTGATACCCACGTAGAACAGCCTTTCGCTCTCCTGTGCCTCGGTCGCGAGCAGCTGGGCCCGGAAGGCCTCAGCGGCATTGGTGAGGTCCACGCTCTTCTCGGCGTGGCTGATGTCGTAGATCGGGTAACCGCCGGGTTCGCCTTCGGTTTCCGCGTCGCCGCGCAGGCTGGAGGGCAGGAGCTCGGCCTTCGAGATCCACCGGTCGATGATGATCCCCGGAGCCTCGGCGTCGTAGAAATTCTTGCGGTGCGCATAAGGCACGGCAACGATGTCCCACTCCAGCCCCTTGGAGCGGTGGACGGTGAGGATCTGCACGGTATCGGTTTTCGCCTCCACTTCGCCGGGCTCCAGGCCGGCGTCGTGCTCGTGGGCGGCGCGTAGGTAGTCCACCAGGGCAGACGCATTGCTGCCGACCAGCCGAGAGAAGTCCTGGACGATCTGTGCGAACTTGTCGAGGTGGCTGGTACCGATCGAGTCATCGGGGTTGCGGTGCCAGCGGGTGAGCACCTCGGTGCGGATGCCGATCATGTCCTCGATATCCGCGATGAGGTCCGGCAGCGGCTTGGTGAGGCAGTTGCGGCGCAGGTGACCGAGCTCGCGGGAGAGTTCGGCGATGGCTCGCGTGCCCCGCGGGCTCATGCCCTGTTCTTCGGCGTCCGCGAAGTCCGCGATGGCGTCTGCCAACCCCACGGTGGCGTCCGCAGGGTTGGGGATCGCGTCGAGGAGTTGCTCACGCAGCGGGGATTCGAGGCTCTTCAGCTCCTCGTAGGCGGGATTGTGGATCCACGGGTCCTCTGCACCAGTGCTGGTCGCAGTGTTGTCTGCAGCCTGGTTCATCTCCCCTGGGTCGGTGTCGCCTTTGGCGCGGCGCTGGAGCTGTTGGGCGCGGCGGGCGAGGATCTGGAGGTCCCGGGCCCCGAGATTGAAGCGCGGGCCGGTGAGCAGGCGGAGCATGGCTGGGTCGTCCTCCGGGTCGACGAGGGCGCGCAGGGTGGCGTAGACGTCCGCGACCTCGGGGATGTCCAGCAGCCCCGCCCCGCCGGTGAGCTCTACGGGCACGCCCTTGGCGCGCAGGAGTTCGAAAATCGGTAGGGCTTCCTTGTTTTTCCGCACGAGCACGGCCGCGCTGAAGGGATCTATCTTCTCCCCCGATACTGCGGCGGCCTCCTTGCGCTTCTTGAAGCTCTCCCAGCGCTGTTGCAGCTGGTCGGTGAGCCATTCGAGTTCCTGGTCCTCCTCGTCGAAGAAGGCCACCGGGATTTCTCCGTCGTCGGCTCCCTCGCGGGGCGACAGCTCGGAGACGGTGCGGTTGTTACCCAGGGTGCGGGAGGAGACGACGTTCGCCAAGTCCAGTACGGAGGCGGGGTTGCGCCAGGAGGTGGTTAGTTCGAGCTTCTGGGCGGGTTGCCCGCGGAAGGGGAAGTCGGCTTCGAAGTTCCCAAGGTTGGAGGAGGTCGCCCCACGGAAGCCGTAGATCGCCTGCATGGGGTCGCCCACGGCGGTGACGGCGAGCTCGTCGTCCTGCCCGTCCCCGAAGAGGGAGCGCAGCAGCACGCGCTGGGCATGGGAAGTGTCCTGGTACTCATCCAGCATGACCACGCGGAAGCGCTCGCGCTGGGACTCACCGACGATCGCATGCTCGGAGGCCAGTTTCGCCGCGAGGGTCATTTGCTGGCCGAAGGTGCGCACGTCGAGCTCCTTCAGCCGCTCCCAATACTTGGGGATCCAGGGCAGCAAGTCGAGACGTTCCTGGTTGGCGTCACGCAGCTCGTAAGCCTTGAGGGAGAGGGGCTTGCCCACCCCGTGTTCGACCTGTTGGAAGGTGTCGATCAGCGCTTCGGTTTCGCCGCGGACGTCCTTAAGTTCTGCGAGGTGGTTATCCATCTCCTCCGAGAGAGTGTGGATGAATTCGATCATGCGGTTCATCGAACGGGAGGTTGTCAGCTCGCGGTCGTGATCGATGAGCAGCTGGCGGGTGATCATCCATTTTTCGGCGTCGCTGATGATCCGCCCGCTGGGCTCCACGGGGGCGAGCAGGCCGTACTCTCCCACGATGTTGCCGGCGTAGGAGTCGTAGGTGGAGACGGCGGGCGAGATGTTGCGCAGCGCTTCGTGGCGCGGGTCGTCGGCTGGCAGCTGGTCGCGGAAGCCGCTGCGGGCCAGTGTTTCGAGCCGGCCGCGGATGCGCTGGCCGAGCTCGTTGGCGGCCTTGCGGGTGAAGGTTAGGCCCAGGACGTGTTCGGGCAGCACAAAGCCGTTGGCGACGAGCCAGACCACACGCGCGGCCATCGTCTCGGTCTTGCCTGCCCCGGCACCAGCGACGACGATGTAGCTGCCCTGCGGTGGCGCGCTGATGACCGCGGATTGCTGCGGGGTGGGTGGGTAGGGCTGCTTGAGCCAACGGGTGGCGAGTTCCTCAGGGCTGATGATTCCGCCGGCTGGTTCCTGCATTGCTGCCTTTCGCTGCTGTGCGTTGTGCGGGGTCGCGGGGTGGGCGTTGCTTGTGCTTTCCTCGCGGGGAGATTGTGGCTGGCCCATGGTCTAGCTGACCACCTTCCGGCCAGCGTCCTTGGCTGGGCAGATCAGGTGGTAGCTGCAGTACTTGCACTGGTCATCGCCTGGGGTAGCTATCTGTATGGGCCCGCTGATCTGCTCCGCGGCGGCGAGCAGATTCTGCTTGGTCTCGGTGAGCTGTTCGGGTGAGAAGTCCGGTTGGCTGGACTTCTTGAGCTGCCCATTGCTGGTGGCGGGATAGATCAGGTGCGCACCGTATGGCTGCTTGCGGCGATCCGCGTGCACGAGGAATTGGTAGGCGCCGAGCTGGCGGCTGGCCTGGGCTTCGGCCGAAGTTTTGGCAGTTTTCCCGGTCTTGAAGTCGTAGACAATCACCCGGCCGTCCTCATCGGTGGCCATGAGGTCGATGCGGCCGCGGAGGGTGACCTCCTCCCCGGTCGGCAGGGTTCCCAGGGAGGTTGCAAGCTGCTGCTCGACCTCCCATTGAGTGCCCTCGGCGTCGCTGCGGGTGCCCGTGATCCAGCTGTGGAGGTTCTCGATGCCTTGCTCCCAGCGTTCGAGTGCTGCGTTGACTTCGAAGGCTGGCCCCACGACCGCCCAGCGAAGCGCGGCCCGCGCGGCGTAGCGCGCGTCCTCGAGGCTGAGGTCTTGTTGGACGATGGCCTGGGCGATGGCGTGGACGACGATGCCCACCCGCATCGCGTTGGTTTCCTCCTGTGCCCCGCGGTTGTCGTCGAAGAAGGTCTTGAGCGCGCAGTTATCGATATTGTCCAGCTTGGAGGGGCTCAGGGAGACCCCTCCGCGCCGGTCGGTGATCCGGTCCATGGTGGT
Source organism: Corynebacterium sp. HMSC22B11 (assembly GCF_001815965.1). NCBI lineage: Bacteria > Bacillati > Actinomycetota > Actinomycetes > Mycobacteriales > Corynebacteriaceae > Corynebacterium > Corynebacterium sp. HMSC22B11. The sequence continues at coordinate 37,571 of NZ_KV823491.1, forward strand.
GGGTTCGGCCATGCCCCACCAGTCGATCGGGTGGCTGCCGAAGATCCCGGCGTCAGCCATCGCGGCGAGGTTACGCGCGGCGGCGCGGCGGCGGTGGTGCCGTTGGGTGGGGTCGGTGACCACGTCGCGCAGCTCGGCGATGAGTGGCTCGAGAGCGAGCACCCGCGGCAGAGCGCTCATCTGCTCGGCCGAGCTGACCTGCGCTGCACCTTCACCCTGCTGCGCAGTTTCACCCAGTTCCAGGCCCAGCCCAAGCTCCCCTTGCACGGGCTCGCCCGGCGCGGCCTGCTGCCCCACCGGACCGTTCTGCTCAACCTGGTCAACGGTTCCCAGCGGCACAGCCGCGCCCGGCGTGTCGGTGATCTCATCAATGAAGCGGGAGGGCACGCCGTTTTCCACGCTGGCGTTGTCGATGCAGGTCACCAGGGTGTTGTGGGTGGCCCGCGAGATGGCGACGAGGAAAAGCCTCCGCTCCTCGTGAACAGCACTCGCCACGCGCGAGACCCGCGTTCCGGGTTCGATGCCCCGGTCCAGCAGGTCAACAAGCTCTAGCTGGCCGAAGAGCCCGCCCACGGTGGGTCCGGCGGGCCAGCTGCCTTCCTGCACGCGGGAGACGACCACGGTGTGCCACTGGCGGCCCACGGCGGCGTGGGCGGGCAGGAGCTCCACGGCGTTGCTGGCGATCCCACGCTCACGGCCACCGGTTGGCAGCTCCTGGGCGCGGACTTCCTCGCAGAAAGTACGGATCGAGGCGTTGGGGTGGCGCTCGACGAAGTCCCCGGCCATGTCGAAGAGCATCATCACCGAGTCGAGGTCCTGGTCCGCCTGAGAGCCGAAGGTCCCGCCACGCAGCGCCCGTTCCTGCAGGCGGGTGTCCAGCCCGGTGGCCTTCCAGATCTCCCAGAGCACCATCTCCACGGACTGTCCCGCCCGTTGTGCCTCCCTGCCCGCGGCCAGGACGTCGCTCATGTCCTGCAGGATCTGCAGCTCGCGGTTATTGAATCCCGCGGTCCACTCCGCCGCATCCTCCGCACTGGCGGTGCCGTTGAGCAGGGCGCTGAGCGCGTCGCTGGATTGGTATGGCAGACCCGCGGCGTTTTCCGGCACCGGCTTGCCCTGCAGGCGTTGGCGGGCCAGCGCCTGGGCCAGCACGCGCTCGAGGCGGCGCACCATGATGGGGTCGGCGCCACCGACCATGGATTCCATGAGCACGCGGACCTCGGAGTTCTCTAGCGGCCGGTAGGTGGCCTCCAGGGCGGTGAGCAGCAGCCGGATCAGGGGCTGTTCCGCGAGGATGATGGAGGTCTGGTCAACCCGCACGGGCACCCCGTGGGTCAGCAGGGCACGCCGGATCGGCGCGATCTCCCCGACGGAGCGCACGATCACGGCCATGTCTTGCCAGGCCACGCCGTCGCGGACGTGGGCGCGGCGCAGGGTGTCGGTGATGTGCAGCCGCTCCGCGGTCCCGGAGTTCGCCCGCAACACCCGGATCGGTTGGTTCCGCTCCCCCGCGGCACCGGACGTGGCCCCAGCGTCGCTGGCATCCGGCGCGGCGTTCTTCCCTGCTACTCCGATGCCCCCGGCCACCTCAGCGTCCTCGGCCACGCGCAGCGGGATGCGGGTGTCCACGTGCGGCAGATTCCCGGTCAGCGCGTTGATGGCCCGTGCGGTGGGCACTCCAAAGCGCTGGGAGCCACTCAGGACCACGCGGTGGCTCTCGTCGGCGGCGTACTTGCTGAGCAGCTCCTCATCCGCCCCGCGGAAGTGGAATACGCACTGGTCGGGGTCCCCGGCGAGCACCACCCGCGTTTCCGGGGTGAAGAACTGCTCCAGGAACTCGGCGGCTGCCGGGTCGAGGTTGTGGGCATCATCGATGAGGATCAGCCGCAGCTTCTCCCGCCACCGGTCGAGCTGTGCCCGCCCCGGCCCACCCTCCATCTCCTGCAGCGTGGTGTGCAGCAGCTCGGAGGCGTTCAGGCTGATGGACTGGGCCAGCCGCCTCGTCTGCCGGTATTCGTCGAGGAACTGCCCCGCCCCCACCCACATCGGCTGGTCGTACTTCTCCCCCAGCGCGGTGAGCTCGCCCGGCCCCACCCCGCGCTCCTCGGCGCGCAGCAGCAGGTCGCGCAGCTGGCGGGCAAAACCCACGTAGCCCAGCGCTGGGCGGATGTGATCCGGCCACGCCCCCGCACCGTCCTCGGCATGCCCGGCCAGCAGCAGGCGCACATCCGCATCGTGTTCGGCACCGGTGAGCAGGCGCGGTGCTTCCCGGTCGCTGGCCAGCAGCATGCTGCGCAGTGCCGCGAAGGCCCAGGAGTGCACAGAGCGCACCGGCGTGCGCGTCGCCGCGAAGCTACTCATGCTTGCCAGCCGCGCCACCAGCTGGGTGTTCACGGCGGTGGCGGCGTCCTTGGTGGGGGTGACCACCATGACCTCGTCCGCCGAACCACCCGCGGCGAGGAAGTGGACCAGCGTGTCGACGAGCAGGCTCGTCTTTCCCGTCCCCGGGCCCCCCAGCACTGCCCACGGCGCGGAACTATCGATGCGCTCATCACCCGTGACGATGGCCCCGGCGAGCCCATCCCACTCATGGCCTTCCTCCCCCACCCGGCGCGGCGGCTGCAGCACGACCTTCGCCGCCTCGCGCGCCCCCAGGCGGTCCTCAGGCGCGCTCGGGGAGGCCGCGGCGGTCGGCTGGTGATTCTTGGCTGTGTCCGTCATGCCAACAGTATGGCACCCGGTGCAGACACGCCCCGCCGCGTCCTTCCGCGGTGTTCGATTTTCTTACTCTCGCCCCTGATCAGGGTACTTATCGACGTCCTCGGCGCCACCTTCGTCGGCATCTTCGACGTCCTCGTCGCTGCCCTGTTTCCCAGCCGGCTCGCTCACCGATTCCTCGGCATCCTCCCCAGCGTCGTCCCCGCCTTCTTCCGCAGGCTCGCCCTCGTCTTCCCACTCCTGCCGTGCCTCGTTCTGCTGCTCGCGCGCGGCGATGACGTCCGCGGTGCGCGACAGTCCCGGCCAGGCTTCCGGCCGCGAGTTGGGCAGCATGGCGTGCAGCGCGAGCCGGTAGAGCACCGCGCGCAGGGCGAGCTGCATGAAGTCCGGGATGTGGGACCAGCGATCCAGCAGGGCGTCGTCCCCGTTGCCCCAGGCCATCGCGTCGACGACGAGCAGCGCGACCGACCAGCCCGTGGGATGCCACGCGGGCACCAGGTCGGTGATCGCGGGGTCGGCGGCGCCGTCGAAGATCATGCAACCAATGACGTCGCCGTGCACCAGCTGGTCCTCCGCCGTGATCTCGGTGCGCAGTGCGGTGACTTCCACGGCCTTGGCCAGCGCCTCGGCGATGTCCTTCCGGGGCACGGCGGTGGCGTCCATGGCCGGGGCGATCCACTCCTGGGGTTGCTCGGCGAAGGCGGCGGCATCCGCGGCGGCGAAGATCTCTGTCTGCCCCCAGGTGCCCGTGAGCTCCGGAGGTGCCAGGAACTCCGGTCGTGGCAAGCCGCGAAGGGATTCATTAATACGCAATGCGGCGGCGGCCATCTCGTCAAAGCGGGGCGCGCGGTGCCCGGAGAGGAAGGTCCGTGCCCGCCACCCGGAGACCGTGTACCGGCCGTCGGTGGAGAGCATGGGGCGCGAGACGCCCACCCCGGCGGGCCGCATCTTCGCGGTGGTTTTGGCGATCCAGGACGCACGCATTGGCTCCTCAGCCAGGGAGATCACCGCGCGGTCGCAGCGCCAACCGTATGACCACGGCTGGTCCAGCTGGACGGGGTTGTCCACGTGTGCGTGGAATCCGTTGAGGATGTGGGCTGGCGGCGGGGTTCCCAGCGCGCCAGCAGGGCTAGCTGCGCCGGAGCTAGCAGCACCGGCAGAGCGACCAGCGTCACGAGCAGAGCGGGCGTCATTCACGGCGGGGCACCTCTTATTGTTCTTCCGCAACCGGGTAGGGCCACGGGTTCGCACGGCAGGTGGAGTCGTTTTCCCCGTAGATGTCCTCGTTGCTGATCTCCCGGAGCACGCGGTTATCCACGCTCAAGGTTTGCTGCATCATGATCGGCGCGAGCTGCCCGTCCTTCGGGCAGGGCTGGTGTGCGGCGAATCCGATGCCGTGGCCGACCTCGTGGTTAATGACGTACTGCCGGTAGGCCCCGAGGTCCCCCTGGAACGGGATCGCGCCACGGATCCAGCGGGATTCGTTGATGACGACCCGGTTACCGTCGGAGTAGAAGCAGCTGGTCTCCAGTTTGAAGGTGTTGCCGCAGACCTCGTGGGTGTGGTTCTGGGAGGCCAGTTGGATCCGCAGGTCGGGTTCCTCACCCTCCGGTAGTTCCCCGGCTGCGACGTGCTGGAAGGCGAACTTCCCGCGCCCGGTCCAGCCGCGCGGGTCGGACAGGATCGCGTCCACCGTCGCGGCGAAGGCGTCGTCCCCGCCGAAGGCGGCGGTGTTGATCGTGTCCTCGACCTCGACGGTGTAGGTGAAGAGTTTCCCGTCGCCGACCTTCGGGCCTGGGGCGCCGACGGTGCGGAAGTTGCCGCTGCTGTTCTCGGTCACCGGTCCGCCAGGTGGGAGCTGTCCGGTCGGTAGGTCGCCGTAACCGGAACCGGGGACGGGTCCGGCAGCGCCCTCGGCTGGGTCGTCACTGTTGCTGGTGGCTGCCACGTCGGTGGCGGCGTCCTCCCCTGCCCCGCGGAGGGCGTCGACGAGGACGAGCACGCTGACCAGCGCGAGGACCGCGACGATCCCGATGCGGACGCGGGGGTCACTGAAGTTGAGCCAGTGGAACCCCTGCCCCTGAGACTGCCGGTCGATCCGGGGCGGGGTGTGGGCGTGTTCGGGCGCGGGCAGCGCAAATTCCTCGCGGCGCGCGCGCCGATGACGCGGCCCGTTCTGTGTGTGCTCGCTGCCCGTGCCCTGGGGGTTATTCACCTCGCTCAACCTCTATCTGCCCTTCAAATGGATCAGATGAAGCCCACGGAGCGCGGCTTCTCGGCGCCGACCTGGATGTAGGCGATCTGCTCGCGCAGCAGGACGGTCTTGGTGCCGCGGGCGTCCTCGACCACGGTGGTGGTGGCGGTGCCGTCGGTCAGGAAGTTCTGCAGCTCCTCGACGAGTTCTGCCTGCTTGACCTCGTTCTTATCGAGGTCGATGGCGAGCTCGCGCTGGGAGTTGATGAAGCCGATCTTCAGTTGCATGCTTGTCGATCTCCGTCCGTTGGTTCTTGAAAGATCTGGCGCACTGGTCGGTGCGCTAATGTGACCATCATAGTACTGCCTTGTTTTAGGGAGGTTCCGACCGTGCCAGCGCCCCATCTCCCCTCCGATGATCACTCGGGGGCGACCCCTGGGCCCACGTTCCGTTCCTTGGGGGTGGCAGCCGAGATCGCCGAGGCGTTGGAGCAGGCGGGCATGCCCACGGCGTTTGCGATCCAGGAGCTGACCCTGCCGATCGCGTTGCGGGGCGATGATCTGATCGGTCAGGCTCGCACGGGGATGGGTAAGACGTTGGGTTTCGGCGTGCCGTTGTTGGACCGGATTTTCGACGACGCTGGCATCACCGAACTCGATGGCAGCGTTCGCGGCCTCGTGGTGGTTCCCACCCGCGAGCTGTGCCTGCAGGTGGCGGAGGATCTGACGCTGGCTGCGGCGAACCTCGTGATTCCGGCGAAAAAGCACCGGGTAACGGTCACGCCGATCTATGGCGGGGTGGGCTTCAACCAGCAGATTCGGGCATTGAGCCGGGGCACGGACGTGGTGGTGGGCACGCCAGGCCGCCTGCTAGATCTGCACCGCCGTGGTGAGCTAGAGCTGTCCGGGGTGGAGGTGCTGGTGTTGGACGAGGCCGATGAGATGCTGGACCAGGGTTTCCTGGATGATATTCGGCAGATCATGTCGCTGACCAGCACGGACCGGCAGACGATGCTGTTTTCCGCGACGATGCCGGGGCCGATCCTGAGCCTGTCGCGACAGTTCATGAAGCAGCCGGTGATGATCCAGGCGGATTCCACGGCCGCGGCGGATACGCACGAGCGAGTCACCCAGATCGCGTTCCAGTCCCACAAGTTGGACCGGATGTCTACGCTTTCCCGGATTCTGCAGAGCCCGGGCCGGGGCCGGACGATCGTGTTCACCCCGACGAAGCGCCAGGCCGCGATGGTCGCAGAGGACCTGGCCGCGTGGGGCTTTAGGGTCGGCGCGGTGCATGGGGATATGCGCCAGGCGGACCGTGAGCAGTCTCTGCAGCTGTTCCGGGATGGTGCGGTGGACGTCATGGTGGCCACGGACGTGGCTGCCCGCGGCATCGACGTCACGGATGTCACCCATGTGGTCAACTACCAGGTCCCGGAGGACGAGCGGACGTATGTGCACCGGATTGGTCGCACGGCGCGCGCTGGCAAGGACGGCACCGCGATCACGCTGGTCGGTTGGGATGAGGTGCCCCGGTGGGACCACATCAGTGAGGCGTTGGGCTTGGGCCTGGAGAATCCACCGCAGTGGTTCTCCCAGTCCCCTGAGCTTCTGGAGGTGCTGGGGCTGCCCACGGATGAGGAGCTGGGTGACCGGGTGGGACCGAATCGTCGGGTTGCTGGTTCTGCGGCGGCGACGGCACCGGCTCGACGTTCCCGCGGTGGGCGCGGTGAGCGTGGTTCAGGGGCTGGTTCGCGTGGCCAGGGTGGTCGCGGCCGCGGTCACGGGACTCGCGGTCGCGCCCAGAGTGCGCATGGCCGCGGCCGCGGCCGCGGTGGTCGCCCGCGCGGCGGGAACGGCGGGGGAAAGAACTGATGGCGCCACACGCCCCCGCACAGCCCGCGCCGCCCACATCTCAGCAGCACCGCTGGCCCCGTTCGGAGCGGGCCTCTCTCAAGGATTTCCTCGCGGTAGGCGCGATCATCCTGGTTCTCGTGGTGGTGCTGCTCGCTAGCTGGTGGGGTTCGGACGCCCGCCGGGTGGAGCGCACCCAGGTCTCCACTCTTTCCGCCCCGGCGGCGGCTGAGGCCGCGCCAACAAAGCTCCGGGAGCTGTGGCGGGGCTCCTCCCCGCAGACGGTCGCCCCTATCCTGCTTGCCGGTGGTGTGCTCACAGCCGAGGACGATGTGCTGTCCATGCATGACCTCCGCTCTGGTGAGGTGGCGTGGACCTACGACCGGGGGCTGCCGCTGTGCGATGTGACTTTCAGCAACGAGAGGATCGTCGCGGTTTATCGTGGGCCGAAGGGCTGCGGGGACGTGGTAAGCCTGGCTGCTGGCACTGGCGAGTACGCACACACCCGCTCGGCACTGGCAGAAGATTCCGCCACGGCGCTGCGCTCGAATGACTCCACGGGCATCGTGTCCCCGCACCGGGTGGAGCTGTGGCGCAGTGACCTGGTGCGCACCACGGAGGTGGGCCGCCAGGAGACCCCGGTAAAGAAGGAAGAGCAGCGTTACGCGGACTGTCCTTTCACCTCGGCTCTGACTCGCACCGAGCTGCTGGCGACGACCCAGCACTGCGAGGGTGAGGACAAGATGCTGCTGCGGTTGCTTAAGACGAAGCCGGAGCGCTCGGACGTGCCGGAGGATCTTCACACCTTTGACGTGCCCCGGGATGGCCGGTTGGTGGCGATCGCGCAACACCATGCGGCGGTGTACGCGCCAACGGGCGCCCGTGGTGATGGGAAGCCACAGTTGATCGTGGCCAGTGATTCTGGCGAGGTCAGCCACCACCCAATGCCAGCCGCGCCAGTGCTGGCAGACCTCCCGCAGGGCACCCCGGGGCTGCCGGTCACGGCGGACCTGCCGCACAATATGACCTGGTGGACGGGCGACTCGGTGGTGGGTTTCCACCCGACACACCTGGCCCCGGAGTTCACGGTGCGCGGCGCGCTGGGTGCAGGCGCAAATATGGCCGACCGGCTGTTGGTTCCGGTCGAGGGTGGCATTCAGGTCTACGACACGGAGCACAAGAAGAAGGAGCGGACACTCTCAGTCCGCCGGGATGGCCTAGCAGCTGGTTCGCCAGTGCACCTGCGGGTCAGCGGTGACGTCGTGGTGGAGCAGCGCGGTGACGAGCTCGTGGTGCTCGGTTCTTAGTCGCGGTAGTGGTCCATCGTCCACCAATTGATGGCGGTGGGGTTGAACAGCAGCGCGAGCCCAAGAATCAGGACCAGCGTGGTGGGAACGGCCAGCTCGGGACGTCCGGAACGGAACATGTAATAAGCCACGGGAACGAGGCAGATCTGCAGCATGACCACCGGGCCGCGTCCCCAGGACCGTCCGCGGTAGAGGAAGTAGCCACAGACGGCGACGGCCCCGAAGATGAAGAAGAACCACAGGGCGGTGCCGTAGCCGCTGATTTTCGCGGTGGGGTCGTGGAAGCCTTGGGCTTCGCGGACGACGAGGAAGATGCCGAAGGCGATGCCGATGAGGCCCTGGATCAGGCCGTAGATGCCGGCGTATTGGATCACTGTGGGTGGCTTGGAGTAGTTCTTCGGGGAGCTCATGCCGATGAGTCTAGCCTTAGCGGGCTTGCTTCCCATTTCTGGCCGCTCCGCCTTCTTGGAAGGTTCAGTGGAGCGCGGGCGTGAAGCGGGCCGGCCAGCGCAGCCACGGCGCGCTAACGAGACAAACCAACCAGCCGAATAAGGGCCCCTACGTCACTCGGCGTCATTACCCAAATCGAAACAGTGTGAGCTTGGTTACATTTTCTGGGTTAACTCTAGGCAACCTGGGAAATACATGCCATACTCCTTGATGTAACCGCGAAGGCGGTGGGGGAACAACAGCCTACTCACGTTGATGTTATGGCGCTTTAGCCATGCCATAGCGCGGGTATCGCAGTGCCACTTTCCTGGCGTGCATGTTCGTTCCACACCGCCCGACCTGCCCTTACCCGCGATTCTTCGCACCCCGCTGCGTTGCACCACGGCTCCGCGTGGCCATGTTCGCTCCTCCCCCGGAGCACTATCGACGACACCATCGGCCCCGCGCACATGCTGCCCACCGGCGGCAAAAGCCAGTAGCCATTGGAGTGCCCCAAAGAATCGCAGTTAACCGCCCGTTAACCTTTCTGCCGGTTCCCCGCTGGCAGAAACCTCCGCCAGGCCACCCCGTGGCGTGCCGGACCGCTACGACCGCCCGATAGGCATGAAAGGACTTGATCATGGATTGGCGCCACAAGGCTGTATGCCGCCAGGAAGACCCCGAGCTGTTTTTCCCAGTTGGCAACTCCGGCCCGGCCCTCGCCCAGACCGCGAAGGCGAAGCTGGTGTGTAACCGTTGCCCAGTGACCACGGATTGCCTCACCTGGGCAATCAGCTCCGGCCAGGACGCCGGTGTGTGGGGCGGCATGTCTGAGGACGAGCGTCGCGTGCTGAAGCGTCGCAACAATCGCGCTCGCACCCGCGCCCGCGCGAACGCTTAATAGTTCCCGCTGCCCCTGATTTCCGCTGCCCGCTGCTGGGCGGATAGACTATAGCGGTTAAATAATTTCATTGCCCGATCGCTGCGCCGGCTACTCCCCTGAGGAACGCTGGTGCACATGCTTTAAGGAGAATTCATGAGCAAGCGTGGCCGTAAGCGCAAGGACCGTCGCAAGAACAAGGCGAACCACGGCAAGCGTCCAAACGCATAATGCCGATCACCCCGCGCTGGGGTGTCGCTGAACGGGTCCGGGAGGAAACTCCTGGGCCCGTTTTCTTATCCCCTATCCCTGGGATGCGCGGTAGACCACCCTCAGCTGGCTGGTGATGCGGCTGCGCAGCTCCACTGGCGCGACTTGGGTGCAGCGAACCCGCAGCAGTTGGCGGATTTCGCGTTCCACGCCGAGTTTCTCCACGCAGCTGGGGCAGCTGTCGAGGTGCTGCTGCAACTGGGCTCGGAGGCTCTCATCGCATCCGCCGTCCACATATTCATAGAGGACGTCCACGAGGTCGCGGCATTCGATGTCGCGCCGAGGGGTTCCTGCATTCGGCTCAACGTTGTCACTCATTGCGCTTCTCGCCTATCCCTTCGCCTTGATTCCTTCTTCGACGCCGATGCCGTGCTCCGCGGCGACGTCCTTCAGTTTCTTGCGCAGCGCCTTCCTGCCCCGGTGGAGGCGACTCATGACGGTCCCGATAGGCACGTCGAGAATCTCCGCGATCTCCTTATAGGCGAAGCCTTCGACGTCGGCGTAATAGACCACCATGCGGTAGTCCTCGCTGATGTCCATCAGCGCGTCGATGATGCGCTGGTCGGGGATCCGTTTGAGCGCCTCGATTTCCGCGGAGGCGAGGCCGTCCGGGGTATGGGACATCGCGTCGGCCTGTTGCCAGTCGGTCATGTCCTCCGCGGAGGATTCATAGGGTCGGCGCTGCTGTTTGCGGTACTCGTTGATGTAGGTATTCGTGAGGATGCGGTATAGCCAGGCCTTGAGGTTGGTGCCGGGCTTGAAGGACCGGAAGGCTTGGAAGGCCTTGATGTACGCATCCTGCACGAGGTCCTGCGCATCGGCGGGGTTGCGAGTCATCCGCAACGCCGCACCGTACAGCTGGTCCAGCAGCGGTAGCGCGTCGCTTTCAAAGCGGGCGAGCAGCTCCTCGTCGGGCTCCTCGGTGCGCAGTGTGGCGGCGCGCTGGGGGCTGGGGGAACTCATGTTCTCCTCTCTGCTGGGTCAATTCTTGCAACGTGGTGTGGAACCATTCTATTCCCCGCGCAACGAATGCTCCGCTGCGGTCCAACCCTTAACGGCCCCTTTAAGGTTGCCTAAGCCAGTGTTCCAGGGCCTGCACCCCTTCGTGTGACTAAGAACACCGCCCGAACTGCACTTTTAGGGGTTTTGGTAAACAATCCCGATTGTTTGCTCACCCTGAGGGGAGTATAATTTTTGCTGCACTCTAAGGGGATTTTGCACTTCAAGCGTTTCCACGCTGCGGATGCAGTTTTGACCTTAGATAGACCCGATTGTGCGTTTCCGCGCTTCGGATGCACCGGGGCATCTCAGTTTTTAAGGAAGGACCGGGGAATGAACTCCTCTCAGAACAGGGTTCCGCGGCGTCACGCACGCACTGGCGTTGCTGCACTGTCCGCCATCACTCTCGCGCTGGGTTCGCTCAGCATCTTCTCTCACGGTGATCTCACGCCTGAGGCCACCGCTGCCACCCTCAGCGGTGGCATCCGCGACAAGTCCGGCGCGGTGGAGAAGGATGCCCAGCAGGCGTCCGACCTGCCGGCCGGGTCGTGTGTTGTTACAGCGACAAACAAACCGGATGGTAGCCAGGCTGGTTTCAGCTGGAACACCCTGGAGCCGAGTGAGACCAGCCCCGACAAGACCTTGTGGGGCTTAAGCGTCTCCTTTGATAACTCGAAGGACCGCACATTCGCCGATTGGTACTTCACCAATGGCGCGAACCTTGGCGACTACTTGAATACCGGCGAAGTGCCTTCCATGGAGGCTGGCCAGATCTTCCTTGACAAGAGCGTCACTGACAAGGCCGACGAAAGCATTGACATTACTGCTTTTCGCACACAACGAAACCTGAATCTCTACGCAGAACTGACCGATGAGAAAGTCAAGCAGTTCGCTTCGGCCACTGCCGACAATCCCGTGCGCTACGCCTGGCAAGGCAATTACAAGAAGGACAATCCTTCGGGTGTGCTGCAAGCCACACAAGGTTCCAGCTCGGAATTCAGCGCTACTGTAAACCCGTGGCCGAGCGAGAATATTGAATGTAACCCGATCACGGTGTCGTGGGAGAATCGGGAGAAGCTGGTCATTAGGCCCGGCGAGAAGCTCAAGGTCGGCAAGATCAACGTTCCCAAGGTGCAGAACGGCGGCACGGACGATTCCCTGTCCCGCATGGTCGTGGAGGCTTACGACGCGCAGGGCAACTTCATCGGCACGAGTGACACCGACGCTTCTGGTGGTGGCACGTCGAGCGTAAGCATTGACCAGGACACCGGCGAGATCTTCTACACCATGCCGGCGTACAAGGGTACGGACCTGAGCGACCAGCAGGGTATGCGTTTTAGCGTGCTTGCTAAGCCGCGTACCGTTGACCAGTTGCAGGCTGCTGCTCGCAACAACGCCTTTGGCGGCGGCGGGGTCTTCGACAGCTCCAACTCGCTGACCCGCTACAACCAGGCGAACGTTATTGCCAACCACCAGTGGAGCTTCGACGACACCCAATTCCACGACCCCAAGTATGACCCTGCCCAGCAGGCCATCATCTCCGGTGTAGAGGGCCCGAACGGACCTGTTATCACGGAGCGCCAGGTTATCAAGTTCCCGCAAGCCGGTGACAAGATCGCCAATCTGGTAAAAAAGCGTGAGGACGGTGGCGTTGAAGCCGAGGTCAAGCTGGATAAGCAGTTCGTATACTCAGGCTGGGACGCCAAACTGGATCGCGACACCTACGAGGTCACCGTCACTGCACCGAAGAACCCAAACCCGGGCACCTTTGCGCAGCCTCGCATCATTGTGACCTACTCTAACGGCTCCCGGGACGTCATTCCTCTGCTCGTTGTTGTGGACCCCAACAACACCCAGGTCACTACGCTGGTCAGCCCTGGAACCACCACGGGCATTCCGGGTCAAGGCATGGACGCTCAGCTGACTGTGGAACCCTCCTTTGAGGATCGCGACCCGGTCCAGCCAAAGTCCTATGAGGTGGTCGAGGGCACCGTTCCTGACGGTTGGAAGGTCACCGTGGATGAAAACGGCAAGGTTACCGCGACCTCGCCTGTGGGTGCACCGAACTTCTCCACGATCACACCCGAGATCAAGGCTATCTACCCTGATGGTACGACCGATACTGTCAAGACTACCTTCCAGGTTATCAACAGTGTGAAGGTGCCGGACTACGCCGCAGTCTCTGGCCAGGTTGGTGAAGAGGTATCGCTCCAGCCAGTCATGCCTCCGGTGGGTCAGGGCGGCAAGGAAACGGACGAAGAGCCGAACCGCTACACCTTCGAGGATGGCACCACCGAGTACAAGGCCGGTGAGTGGACTATCAAGATTGATGAGAACACCGGTGTCCTATCCACCACTATCCCGGATGATGTTTTCCCGGGTGCGCAGCTGACCGTGCCGGTGAAGGTGCATTATGCCACCGGCGCAAACCCGCAAATCACCACCGGCGCCATCAGTGTGATCGGTAACAAGTCGGGTGAGGATACCGCGCACTACCTGCCGAAGCTGACCAAGGCAGGGGACTCGGTTACTTCCGATTTCCAGAGCCTGCTGCCTGACCCGAAGCTAGCCAAGTTCAAGCTGCCTGATAGGAAGACCTGGCCGAAGGGCTGGGAGTTCAGTATCGACGAAAGCGGTACTGTTACAGCAACCCCGGATTCGAACATTCCGAACGGTGAGGCTGTCTCCATCCCAGTACATGTCATCTACCCGGATGGCTCCACGGCTGAGGTACCAGCAGACTTCACTGTTGTCGGTTCGTACTCGCGAATCAACCAACCAACCTACCCGACGGTAAACGGCAAGATCGGAACCACGGTGACAAGCCAGGTTGACCGCAAGAATCTGAGCGACGACTCGGAGCCACGCTTCTCCCTCGTGACCGACCCGAAGGACCCGGACTACATTGCGCCGCCGCGTAACCTCACCTGGGACCAGGTGAAGATCGATCCGGAAACCGGTGAGATCACCACGCCAATTGGTAAGAACGTTCTTCCGGGCTCGTCTGCGGATATTCCAGTTCGTGTGACCTACAAGGATGGGTCGAAGGACTTCACCATCGCTACTGTGGTGGCACAGGGCGCGCAGCGTCAGATTTATGAACCGAAATATGAGCAGAAGACCACCAAGCCAGGCGAGGGTGTCGCCTCCTCCATCACGGAAGATACGAAGATTCCTGAGCGTGATCTGGCTACAGAGCCGTCGAAGCGCTACTCCGTGCCGGAGACCGTCGACGGCTGGACTGTCACTATTGACGAGGCCGGTATCGTCACGGCTACACCGCCGAAGACGGCCAAGGCCGGCGACGGCATCCAGGTGCCTGTGACCGTGACCTACCTCGACGGTTCTCAGGACACTGTCTTGGCGCCGTTCAAAGTGAGGGAGTCGCAGAATGATGTATATGAGCCTTCCTACTCCGTTCAGGATGCGGCCCCGGGCGAAGAGGTGAAGCGAAACGTCAATCGGAATAACATTCCGGATGGTTCGACCTTCTCCTTCGGCATGGACGGCGACAAGCCGAAAACTGAAGACACCGTTGACGGATGGAAGTACAAGATCGATCCCGCCACCGGCGAAGTTTCAGTGACCCCGCCGGCAAACGCTAAGCCCGGCGATAGGCGCAAGTACCACGTCTCCGTCACTTACCCTGACGGCTCGATTGATGAGGTCCCTGTTGGCACCGTGGTCAAGCTGACCAACAAATGGGAGGCTAACCCGACGTATCCTGAGGAGACGGTGTACCCGGGCGGGTCCGCCAAGCTACCGCTGGATCTCGACAAGCCGGAGAACGTCAACGTCGCGAAGGAAAACCCATACAAGTTGGGCGATGTTCCTACCGGCTGGAACGTCAGCATTGACGACAATGGCCAGGTCACCGCAACCGCACCCGCGGATGCGAAGCCAGGTGCCCAGGTCAAGATCCCGGTTACCGTGACCTACGAGGACGGCTCTACCGATACCGCTTACGCTGTCGTAAACGTTGTTGACGTTCCAACCCGTGAAGCTCCGTTCAAGGTCGAGTACAAATACGACAACACCATCCCTGCTGGCGAGTACAAGGTAGAAACCAAGGGCGAGCCGGGCAAGGAGAAGATGAACAAGGACGGCAAGTGGGAGCGCGTCGTCGATCCAGCAACTGGCAAGCCGATGGATCCGGTCAACGAGGTCGTCATCATCGGTACCAAGCCTGCCGAGAGCGCCAAGGAAGTCACGTGGACGTTCCCGATCCCATACCCGACTGAGATCAAGGCTGACCCGACGCTCAAGCCGGGTGAGACCAAGGTCATCCAGGAAGGTGTAAACGGCGAGCGGACTTACACCGCCAAGTTCACCGCCAAGGGCGACGATGCCTGGGTGAGCGAGGAGAAGGTGGCCAAGGAACCGCAGACCCGCATCATCCACTATGGACCGGGTATCGAGGATCAGACGCTGACCAGCACGAAGACCCAAGAGGTCCCGTTCGAGATTGAGTACGTCTACGACGACACGCTCGCGGCTGGCGAGTCGGTCACCGAGGTTGTTGGCGAGCCGGGTGAACAGACCATCACTTCTACCCAGAAGATCAAGGACGGCAGGCCGGACGGCGAGCCGAGCATCAACATCGAGCAGACCAAGCCACCGAAGAATGCCAAGATCCGCATCGGCACCAAGACCACTGGTACCAACACTGAGACCGTTGAGTCTGAGGTTCCGTTCGGCGTGAAGATCGAGTTCGATCCGACACTGCCTGCCGGCGAGTCCAAGGTGACCACCAAGGGTGAGCCGGGCGAGAAGACTGTGACGATCACGCGCGACATCGTCAACTCCAAGCCGGGCGATCCGCAGATCTCTGAGGAGATCACCAAGCAGCCGGTCGATCAGGTCATCAAGGTCGGCACCAAGCCGTCCGAGGCGTCTTCAAAGGTCACCTGGACTGCCCAGGTTCCGTTCAATGTTGTGACCCGCCCGAACTCGGAGCTGAAGCCGGGTGAGATCAAGGTCTTCCAGAAGGGCGTGCCTGGTGAGAAGACCTACACTGCTGACTTCACCGCTGTGGGTAATAACGCCGAGGTAAAGGCGGAGGAGAGCCAGACCAAGGATCCGGTTGACGAGATCATCGAGTACGGTCCGACGCCTGAGGATCAGACGGTCACTGGTACTGAGAAGCGGGTCATCCCGTTCGAGACGACCATTATCACTGACCCCGACCTCCCGGCAGGTCAAACGGCGATCACCCCGGGTGAGAATGGTGAGGAGACCATCACCTCCACGCAGGAGTTTAAGGATGGCAAGCTCGTTGGCGAGCCGAAGATCACTTCGGAGCGCACCAAGGAGCCGAAGAACCAGATCATCCGCGTGGGCACCAAGACCGAGGCTGTTTCCACGGATGTCGAGTGGATTGAAAAGACCCCGTATGAGACCGAGATCCGCGTGAACCCGGCTCTGCAGCCAGGCGAGACCAAGGTTATCCAGGAGGGCACCCCTGGCGAGGTCAAGCACACCGTCAAGGTGACCGTTGATAACGGCGAGGTGAGCAAGCAGGAGTCTTCTAAGGAGATCAGCAAGCCTTCCCCGCGCATCATCGAGGTCGGCCCAGCTAAGGGCATTGAGACCGAGCTCACGGACAAGCACACCGAGGTGATTCCGTACGAGACCATCATCGAGTACGACCCGAACCTCGAAGCCGGCAAGATTGAAGAGGATCAGGCTGGCGTGCTCGGTGAGAAGGAAGTTTCCAAGACCTGGAAGCTCGTCGACGGCCAGCCGGTAGGCGAGCCAGAGACTTCCGAGACGGTGACGCAGGAAAAGCAGGATCGTAAGATCCGCGTGGGCACCAAGTGCGACTGCGAGAACCCGGGTGACAACCCAGGTGAGGATCCGGGCGACAACCCAGGCGAGGGCCCTGGCGACAACCCTGGCGGCGACAACCCAGGTGACAACCCTGGGGGCGACAACCCAGGCGGCCAGACCCCGGGCGACAACCCTGGCGGCCAGACCCCTCAGGATCCGAAGGACCCAGAGAACCCGAAGGATCCAAAGCCAAACGATCCTTCGGAGCCGGGCGACAAGCCAGGTGGTGGCACCCCGGGCGACAACAAGCCGGGTGAGCCAAGCAAGCCAGGCGACAAGAAGCCGTCCAAGCCGAACAAGCCGGGCGACGAGAAGCCAGGTAAGCCGTCCGAGCCGAACAAGCCGGGCGACAAGGAGCCAGGTGAGTCCGAGAAGCCGAGCGAGCAGCCAGCCGCTCCGGGCAACTCGGGTGGCAGCTCCGGTACCTCCGGCAGCTCTGCCCAGCAGGGCAGCCAGCCAGAGCAGGCCGAGTCCAGCAGCCAGTCCGCACTGGCACGCACCGGCGCAAGCATCGCCATGCCGGCAGGGATCGCAGCACTGCTGATCCTCATCGGCACCGCGCTGATGACTCTGCGCAAGCGCCTGTACTAAACAGCGCACCCCGGGCCAGCGTTGAGGCCATCACACCTCAACACTGACCCGACATAGAAGCGGCGGGAGCCGCGGGGAACACCCCGCGCCCCGCCGCTTCCGCATTCCCACCCCACAAGAAACGCACTACCTAAGCAACAACACGGCACAACCCCACCCCAGCAGCACGGACACGCCCTGCTCCTGCAACACCCGCTCCCCTGCCTCGCGCCGCTAATTCCGGGCAGGCAAGCCCCGTCCTCACCCCACCCCTCAACCCCTGCGCATCGGACTACCGGCCGATCAAATGCGGCCCATTATTAGCCACATTGCCGACCGCCTTATCCGCCTTCTCGCTCACCAGGCCACCCAACCCGTGCTGAGGAGGTGCCGCAGCCATCGCGCGCAACGTCGCCTCGTCACCTTCGAGCCAACGGCGCACCTCATCGGCCGCGCCGTCCCCGCGAGCCACGCCGCCACCGGCGCCACTCCCCTCACCCGGCACCAGCACCCGCGGCATCCGGTGATGCAGCCACTCCAGCTCCGGGGTGGCCGCCGTGGTCACCATCGTCGCGTACACCACCCCATCCACGGCCTTACACAGCCCAGCAATGAAGATCGGCTCCCCACCCGCATGCGTGAACCACGGCTGCTTCCGCCGGTCCCCCGGCGCGGGATCCTCATCGGCGGTCCACTCGTACCAGCCATCCATGATAAACACGCACGGCTCCGAGCCCGCGAACGTCGGCTTGTCGAAAGCCGTCTCCCCGCGCGCGTTGAAGACCGGCTTCGGCGGATAGCCCCACACCGCCGGCCCGAGCGTCGGCACCCCGCGGAACGGCCGCAGCACCGGCACCGTGTGGGTGGGCGCGATGTTGTAATTCTCCCGCGCCCCCTCCCCAACCATCGCGACCCGCTGCTGCCCGGTCCGGCGCCGCACCGCACCAACGAGCTGCTCGGGCGTGCTGAAAAGGACATAACGGCCACACATGGGACCCATTATCCCCAAAAAATGAGAGACTAGAGCCATGTCGACTAGCACCCACCCCGCCTGGCCCGCCCCCACCGCACGCGGCCCCGTCACCGCGACGGTGCCCGTTCCCGGTTCCAAGTCCATCACCAACCGCGCGCTTGTCCTCGCAGCGCTCGCCGACGGGCCGGCCACCATCACCAACACCCTCATCAGCCGCGATACGAACCTCATGCTCGACGCGCTGCGCACCCTCGGGGTGGGTGTCGAGGTCTTGAGCTCCGAGGGGGCGGCCGCCACCGTGCGCATCACCCCGCCCACCCAGTTCACCGGCGGGCACATCGACTGCGGCCTTGCGGGCACCGTCATGCGCTTCGTCCCGCCCATCGCGGCACTCGCCACCGCCCCCGTCAGCTTCGACGGCGACCCCCAGGCCCGCCGCCGCCCCATGGACCAAACCCTGGATTCCATCCGCGGCCTCGGCGCCGGGATCGGCGAGGGCACGGACGCCACCGAGCCCAACGCGGAGACCAGCACCCTGCCCTTCACCGTCCTGCCCGCAGCTGCCAACACCGCGCAGGGCTCCGCAGGCCCCACCGCCCCAGCCGGCGGCGAGGTCCGCATCGACGCCTCCGGCTCCAGCCAATTCGTCTCCGGGCTGCTGCTGGTCGGCGCCCGCTTCGCCGACGGCGTGCGCATCGTCCACACCGGCGCGTCCGTGCCCAGCAAGCCCCACATCGACATGACGATCGACATGCTCGCCCAGGCGGGCGTCGTCGTCGAAACAGGGACGGAGGACACCACCGGCAACCCGACCTGGACAGTCCACCCCGGACCCATCAAGGCCGTGGACTGGGTGATCGAACCGGACCTTTCCAACGCCACGCCCTTCCTCGCCGCGGGCGCGCTGACCAAGGGCGCGGTGAGCATCCCGCACTGGCCTGCCGAAACCACCCAACCAGGCGACCAGATCCGCCCCATCCTCGAAGCCATGGGAGCGACCGTCACCCTGGCAGACGGCACCCTGACCGCCAGCGCCACCGGCCCCCTGCAGGGCGTGGACTGGGACATGGCCGACATCGGTGAGCTCACCCCCACCGTCGCAGCCCTGGCGGCCCTGGCCACCACCGAGACCCGCCTGCGGGGCATCGCGCACCTACGCGGGCACGAAACCGACCGCCTCCACGCCCTCGCCGCGGAGATCAACGCGCTCGGCGGGAACGTCGCCGAAACCGAAGACGGCCTGCACATCACCCCCGTCCCCCTGGCCGGTGCCCGCTGGCGCTCCTACGCCGACCACCGGATGGCCACCGCCGGCGCCATCATCGGCCTGCTGGTCCCCGGCGTGGAAGTCGAGGACGTCGCCACCACCGCCAAGACCATGCCCGGCTTCGAACACATGTGGACCCAGATGCTGGACGGCACCGACACCACCGCTGCCAGCGGCACCGGGGAGGCTTAAGCGATGGCACGCTACCAGTGGGATGAGTCCGACGTCCGCGTGCGCCCCAACCGCCGGGGGTCGCGGCCCCGCACCAAGCAACGCCCCAAGCACAAGGACGCCAAGTGGGGCATGGTGATCTCCCGCGACCGCGGCCGTTGGGGCGTGGTCCTCGACGAGACCGGCGTGGAGGTCACCTGCATGCTCGCCCGGGAGATGGGGCGCACCCCCATCGTCGTCGGCGACCGCGTCGGCGTGGTGGGCGATACCTCCGGGCGGAAAGACACACTGGCCCGCATCGTCCGCCAGGCCGAGCGCGACACCGTGCTGCGCCGCACCGCGGACGACACCGACCCCTACGAGCGCATCGTCGTCGCGAATGCGAAGAACCTGCTGATCGTCACCGCCGTCGCCGACCCGCCACCGCGGGCCGGGTTCGTGGAGCGCGCGCTGATCGCCGCTTTCGTCGGTGGCCTGCAGCCCGTGCTGTGCCTGACGAAGACCGACCTGGAAGACCCGGAGGCCTTCGCCGCCGAATTCCGGGAACTGGACGTGCCCGTGCACTACACCGGCACCAGCAACGAGCTCGCAGAGCTCGCCGAGGTCATCACCGGCGAAGTCTCCGCCCTGATCGGCCACTCCGGCGTGGGTAAGTCCACGATGGTCAACCGGCTGGTTCCGGACGCCGACCGGGCAACCGGGGACGTCTCCGGGGTCGGCAAGGGCCGCCACACCTCCACCCAGTCGGTTGCTCTGCCCCTTCCCAGTGGCGGCTGGATCATCGACACCCCCGGCATCCGCAGCTTCGGGCTGGCCCACGTGGACCCGGACACCGTGGTGCAGGTCTTCGACGACCTCCGGGAAGTCGTGCAGGACTGCCCCCGCGGCTGCACGCACCTCGGCCCACCAGCGGACCCGGAGTGCGCGCTCGACACCCTGGAGGGCGCCTCCGGGCGCCGGGCCGCCGCGGTACGCCGCCTGCTGACCGCCCTGCGCAGCAACAACGAGTGGGAGCTTCCCTTCGAGACGGAATAGCCCAGAGAAGGTCAACAGAAGGAACAAGCCCGCGCACGCTGCCTCAATGGCGGCGCACGCGGGCTCTGGCTTGTCGAATAGCGTCCGTAGCCCCCGCTACATCAGATCGACGAGCACCCCCAGCTCCTTGCTGTCGTACCAGCTCATGAGGTTATCCTCGCAGTCCCCCAGCGCGAGCTCCGCGTCCTCATCCCCCAGGTCCGCATCATCGATGCACTCCTTGGCTCGCTGCGTGGCGGCTTCCGCATCCTCGTCATCCGTGTGGATCGCGCGCAGCTGCGTCAGCTCCAGCTGAGCAGGGTCCACACGCAGCACGGAATCCCCGCCAGTCGGATCGGCGGTGAGGTTGGCGTCCGGAATATCCGCAGCCAAGACGACCCGACGGTTCGGGAAGGCCTCCTCGGCACCGGAGGCGTCCTCCGTCGCCAGCAGCCGCAACGACGCACGCGCGGCATCCAGGAAGGCCGTGTACTCCAGCTCCTCGTCATCCCCGGAGGTGTAGAAATCGCGCACCGCCTGCGTCAGCCCGAACACCGCCCCGGAACGGATCGGAAGCACCTGGTCGCGGGCGAAATCCGCGAGCATCGAGTGGGTCGCCGGGATGAAAACGCGCATCCTAGAACTCACCCTCCAGCTCGAAAATGTTCTGCACCTCGACGATCATCCGGTCGAATTGCTGGTAGTACACGCCGATCATGCCGGCCTCCACCGCGCCCTTGACGTTGATGATGGAATCATCCACCAGCACCAGGTCGTTCACGGGCAGCTCCAGGCGGCTCGCGACCTCCTGGAAGATCTTCTCGTCCGGCTTCTCGACGCCGACCTCGCCGGAAAGGACGACGGTGTCCACGTAGCCGTCCTTCTCCCACTGACGGATCGGGTCGGAGGAGGCGTCATCCGGCGCGTTGGAGACGATGGCCACGGCCAGCCCCTCCTCGCGGACAGCGCTCAGCAGCTTGCGCCAGCGGCGGCGGTCTTCTTCGGCTCCATCGAGCACACCATTATGGTCAACAACTAGTCCTCGCATGCCCTATATTCTGCCATTTTCCGCTACCGGTGCGCAGCCCTCGGCTACGCTGGGGCGCACAGGCTGCGCGCATCGGGGGGATGCGCGGGAGGCAGCCTGGGGACAAGGGGGAAAGATGACGAGCCCAACACTGACCAAAACGGCTAGCCACGGGGCTGAGACCAGCGCGTCACAAGAGGCCGCGCGAGGTGACACCGCGCGAGGTGAGCGGCATGGTGGCGGGGTGCAGCTCAGCGGAGAGAGGCTGCCTGCGAAGAAGCCGAAGAAGATCCCGCCGCTGGCGTCCAAACCGAAGCCGGGATATAACTTCCTGCGCATCCCTGCGGGGCTGCAGGCGGACGGGCCAGCCGCGCGCTTCCTCCGTGCACAAGCGCCGGCGGCGGCAATCGAGAGCGCCCCGCCGGCCGCTGCGCAGAGCACCCCGCAGAACACCGTGGACCTAGCGACGCTGAGCCGCTGGATCGTCCTGTGGTTGGAGGCGAGGGAAGGCCGCCGCGCCCCGATGAGCCTGCGGCGCGGGCCCTACTCCCCGGCCGTCATCGAGGACCTCCGCCGCGCCACCAGCCCCGCCACGGGTGGTGCCCGGCTGCTGCGGGTGCACGCCCAGAAAACCCGCTTCGGGCAGATCCGCTTCTCCGCCTCCGCGTTCTATGACGGTCGCGTGCGCGCCATCGCAGGCTTCCTCGACGACGGCGAAGGCCGACACGGTACCCGTTCCCCGCAACGTTCGCGGGGCGAGCTCCGTGCCGGCCTGTGGCGGGTGGAACACATCCACCTGATCTAGCTAGCCGCCGACGAGCTGGCCACCGACCAGCCGACCGCCGACCCGGGCGGCCAACCTAGCCACTGCCTTACTAGCCGCCGATGGTGTGCTCCGGCTTGGCGTTCTCGTCGCCGTCGCTCTCTGCCGGGTCCTCCACCTGGAAGGCTCCCGCCTGGGCGAGCTGGGTGCGCACCAGGAAGAGCTGACGGATCGTCTCCTCGCGGATGCCCTCCTTCATGCGGTTGAACATGTCGCCACCCTCGCGCTGGTACTCCACCAGCGGGTCGCGCTGCGCCATCGCGCGCAGGCCGATGCCCTCCTTGAGGTAGTCCATCTCGTAGAGGTGCTCGCGCCACTTCTGGTCCACGACGTTCAGCAGCACGCCGCGCTCCATGCCGCGCATCTGCTCCTCGCCGCCCATCTCGATGACGGCGTCCTCCAGCTTGTCGTACTGCGCGTTCGCGTCCGCCAGCACGGCCTCCAGCAGCTGGGAGGAGCTCAGCTCGCCCGGCTTGCCGTACTCGCTGCCGGAGATCAGGGACTCGTAGCTCATCGTCGGGCCGTACAGGGAACCCAGCGCCTGCCACAGCTCGTCCAGGTCCCAGTCCTCCACGTAGCCCTCGGCGGTCGCCGCGGTGACGTACGCGGTGATCGTGTCCTCCAGCATCCCGCGGATCTGACGCTGCACGTCCTCGCCCTCGAGGATCTGGCGGCGCTCGGCGTAGATCACCTTGCGCTGCTCGTTCATAACCTCGTCGTACTTCAGGACGTTCTTACGCATCTCGAGGTTCGCGGCCTCCACCTGGGACTGCGCACCCTTGATGGCGTTGGTGACCATCTTCGAGTCGATCGCCTCGTGATCCGGGATGTTCAGGCGAGTCATCATCGCCTCCATCGACTGGCCCACGAACCGGGTGATCAGGTCGTCGCGCATGGAGAGGTAGAAGCGGGTCTCGCCCGGGTCGCCCTGACGCGCGGAACGGCCACGCAGCTGGTTATCGATGCGGCGGGACTCGTGGCGCTCCGTGCCCAGCACGTAGAGGCCACCGGCCTCGCGGACCTCCTCAGCCTGCTTCTTGGACCTCTCGCGGGCCTTGATGATCTCCTCATCCCAGGCCTCCTGGTAGGCCTCCGGGTCCTCCACCGGGTCGAAACCACGCTCACGCAGATCCTGGTCAGCAATGATGTCCGGGTTACCGCCCAGCACGATGTCCGTACCGCGGCCGGCCATGTTCGTCGCCACGGTCACCGCACCCGGCAGACCAGCGCGGGCGACGATCTCCGCCTCCTGCTCGTGGTACTTCGCGTTCAGCACGTTGTGCTTAATGCCGCGGCGCTGCAGCAGCTTCGACAGGTACTCGGAACGCTCCACGGAGGTGGTACCGACCAGCACCGGCTGGCCCTTCTCCACGCGCTCGGCGATGTCCTCGGCAGCTGCCTCGAACTTCGCCTCCTGCGTCTTGTAGATCAGGTCCACGTTGTCGACGCGCTGGTTCTCGCGGTTCGTCGGGATCGGAGCCACATCCAGCTTGTAGGTCTGCTTCAGCTCCGCTGCCTCGGTCTCCGCGGTACCGGTCATGCCGGACAGCTTGTCGTAGAGGCGGAAGTAGTTCTGCAGGGTGATCGTCGCGAGAGTCTGGTTCTCGTTCTTGATCTCCACGTTTTCCTTGGCCTCGATCGCCTGGTGGATGCCCTCGTTGTAGCGGCGCCCGTCCAGGATGCGGCCGGTGAACTCGTCGACGATCATGACCTCGCCGTCGCGGACGATGTAGTCCTTATCCCGGATGAACAGCTCCTTCGCCTTGATGGCGTTGTTCAGGTAGCTGACCAGCTGGGAGTGCTCCGGGGCGTAGAGGTTATCGATGCCGAGCTGATTCTCGACGAACTCGACGCCCTCCTCCTTCACGCCGATGGTCTTCTTCCGCTCGTCGACCTCGTAGTGGATGTCGCGGGTCAAGCGGGGCGCGATGCGCGCAAACGCGGTGAACCACTGGGAAGAGCCCTCCACCGGACCGGAAATGATCAGTGGGGTGCGGGCCTCGTCGATAAGAATGGAGTCGATCTCGTCGACGATGGCGTAGTGGTGGCCGCGCTGCACCAGGTCGTCGAGGGAGTGCGCCATGTTGTCGCGCAGGTAGTCGAAGCCGAACTCGTTGTTCGTGCCGTAGGTGATGTCCGCGTTATAAGCCTCGCGGCGCTCTGCCGGGCGCTTCTCGGAGAGGATCACGTTGGTGCTGAGCCCCAGGAAGTGGTGGACACGGCCCATCCACTCGGAGTCACGCTTCGCCAGGTAGTCGTTCACGGTCACGACGTGCACACCCTTGCCCTCGAGGGCGTTGAGGTAAGCGGGAAGTACACAGGTCAGGGTCTTACCCTCACCGGTCTTCATCTCCGCCACGTAGCCGAAGTGCAGCGCGGCACCGCCCATGACCTGCACCTTGTAGTGCTTCTGGCCAAGCACGCGCCAGGAGGCCTCACGGGCGGTGGCGAAGGCCTCGAGCAGGATGTCGTCGAGTTTCTCGCCGTCCTCGAGACGCTTCTTGAACTCGTCCGTCTTCGCCCGGAGATCCTCGTCGCTGAGTGCCGAGTACTCATCCTCTAGCTCGAGAACCTGATCGGCAATCTTGTCGAGCCGCTTGACGGCACGACCCTCGCCCCAGCGCAAAATCTTGGATAGTCCTAGCACGACCTGCTCGTCCTTTTCTTCGTTTTCTACGTCTCGTACGTTCGTTGTCTAGCTTCGACGCATGATCAGCCCATCATTCTACTCTGTTGAATGGGGCTGACGGCAACACATAAAAACTCGGGGCGGCCACACGGCTCTAGGCTTCGTGGCCACCCCGAGTTCAGGAGTTATCCGCTAGTTGTTTTCCGGCTTCAGCGTGATGAGGCCGTAGTCGAAAGCGTGGCGGCGGTACACCACGGAAGGCTGCGAGTTCTCCTCGTTGACGAAGAGGTAGAAGTCGTGCCCCACCAGCTCCATCTCGCTGAGCGCCTCGTCGACGCTCATCGGCTTAGCGGAGTGAGTCTTAGAGCGCACGACCTGACCCGGCTGGAACTGATCCTCGTACGGGTCGACGTCGTACTTGCCCGGCTGTGCCTCCTCCTGGTGCGGCTTTGCCTCCTCGACCAGGGCTGCGGTTGCCTCGCCCATGCCGACCGGCGCGCGGTGGCCGGACTTCGGGGTCTTGCGGCGTACCTTCACCTTGCGCAGGGAGCGCTCCATGCGGGCCAGTGCGACCTCGAGCGCGGCGTAGAAGGAGTCCTCCTTCGCTTCGGCGCGGGCGATGTGCCCCTTGCCGGACGCGGTGATCTGGATGCGATCGGACTCATCCGCGCGGCGTGGGTTGTTCTCGTGCTTGAGCTCCACGTGGAAGTACGTCAGGGTCGGGTCCAGGCGCTCGATCTTGGCCAACTTCGTGTTGACGCGCTCTGCGAAGTGCTCTGGCACCGTGACATTGCGACCGGTGATCTCAACCTGAGCGTTCGGCACAGCCTGCTCCTCAGCCTGGAAATCAGCCTTCTTGTTGTCGGTCGACATGCTCACCCTCCTGGTTCTTTCGCTTCAGACCAGCGGCGGAATTACCGCTGGCTGGTAACGAATGCTTCACCCGCAACTATACCGATCCGCCACCCCGGCTGCAGCGTACTCTCAAACCCCTGGTGGAGCTTTTTCGCTATGCGTGGCAGACCGTCAGCGCCGCCCGGACGCGCACGCCTCGGGCCGCCAGTGCCAGCGTCAGCTGGGCGATCGTCGCCCCGGTCGTGCAGACGTCATCCAGGACCAGTACCTCCCCTCCCGCACGGTTGAATTCCGCCAGTTTTCGGACGTCACCTC
>NZ_KV823492.1:0-1391 GCF_001815965.1 Corynebacterium sp. HMSC22B11
GGCCCGCTGTATTGGTAAATCCGTACAGCTTTGTGGGTGAGGCGTGATGCGTACCCGTTTGTGGGGATGTTGGTGATCCTATGCTGTCGAGAAAAGCCTCTAGTGAGTGCATGTATGGCCCGTACCGTAAACCGACACAGGTGGTCAGGTAGAGAATACTAAGGCGATCGGGTGAACTGTGGTTAAGGAATTCGGCAAAATGCCCCCGTAACTTCGGGAGAAGGGGGGCCACTGCTGGTGAACGACGTGTTGAGCTGGTGGTGGTCGCAGAGAGTAGAGGGAAGCGACTGTTTACTAAAAACACAGGTCCGTGCGAAGACGGGTAAGTCGATGTATACGGACTGACGCCTGCCCGGTGCTGGAAGGTTAAGAGGACCCGTTAGGTCACGTTGTGGTCGAAGCGGAGAATTTAAGCCCCAGTAAACGGCGGTGGTAACTATAACCATCCTAAGGTAGCGAAATTCCTTGTCGGGTAAGTTCCGACCTGCACGAATGGCGTAACGACTTCTCTGCTGTCTCAACCACAGGCCCGGCGAAATTGCAGTACGAGTAAAGATGCTCGTTACGCGCGGCAGGACGAAAAGACCCCGGGACCTTCACTATAGCTTGGTATTGGTGTTCGGTTCGGTTTGTGTAGGATAGGTGGGAGACTGTGAAGTGCTCACGCTAGTGGGTGTGGAGTCGTTGTTGAAATACCACTCTGATCGTATTGAATATCTTAACCTCGGCCCATGATCTGGGTTAGGGACAGTGCCTGGTGGGTAGTTTAACTGGGGCGGTTGCCTCCTAAAGTGTAACGGAGGCGCCCAAAGGTTCCCTCAGCCTGGTTGGTAATCAGGTGTTGAGTGTAAGTGCACAAGGGAGCTTGACTGTGAGACTGACAGGTCGAGCAGGGACGAAAGTCGGGACTAGTGATCCGGCACCTACTTGTGGAAGTGGTGTCGCTCAACGGATAAAAGGTACCCCGGGGATAACAGGCTGATCTTCCCCAAGAGTCCATATCGACGGGATGGTTTGGCACCTCGATGTCGGCTCGTCGCATCCTGGGGCTGGAGTCGGTCCCAAGGGTTGGGCTGTTCGCCCATTAAAGCGGCACGCGAGCTGGGTTTAGAACGTCGTGAGACAGTTCGGTCTCTATCCGCCGCGCGCGTTGAAACTTGAGAAAGGCTGACCCTAGTACGAGAGGACCGGGTTGGACATACCTCTGGTGCGCCAGTTGTCACGCCCGTGGCATGGCTGGTTGGCTACGTATGGGAGGGATAACCGCTGAAAGCATCTAAGCGGGAAGCCTGTTTCGAGATGAGGTTTCTTTTGAGGTTCCCTAGAGATGATGGGGTTGATAGGCCAGATCTGGAAGCACTGTGAGGTGTGGAGGTGACTGGTACTAATTG
>NZ_KV823493.1:0-3579 GCF_001815965.1 Corynebacterium sp. HMSC22B11
CATGCTCAAGCTTCACGATTTTTGCAACAGAGCCCTCCCGGAAGCTCTGGGGGGAGTTTCGATGACTGAGCGGGTGGCCGAACAAGTGCGGCGACTGCTGCACGAGCAGCCGGAGCTTGAAGTCGTGTTCACCGATGCGCTCACCGCCGACAGTTACCTCCACAGTGGGCGCAGCGGCCGCCCAGTGCTGTTCCTGCACACGGCGCACCGCCAGCTCGTTGACGAGCTGCGCGGCCGCGGTGATGACCCCGGCCGACCGCACTAGTCCAATGGGCGGGAGGCGTTGCGCAGCTCGTCGACGACTTCGCGATGCTGTGGGTGTACGAACAGGATGAGGGCCTGGCCGTGCGTGCTCAGAAGATGACTGTCGACGGTGATTGCGTCCACGAATCGGATGTCGACGGCAGGATCTTCCAGGAGGGCGCGGCGAATTGCCGCGAGGGTGCGAGCGACGGTCATGGCCGTGTCGGCAGGCTAGTGGGCCGCGCCGAGTTCGACGAGGAGGACGCCGCCGATGATGAGGGCGATGCCGAGCGCCATGACCCAGGTGAAGGGCTCTTTGAACAGGAACTTGCTGGCCACTGCGGTGAGGGCGACGCCGGAGGCGGCCCAGATGCCGTAGGCAACACCGATGCCGAGCCCGAGGGCAAGGACTTGGGTGAGGAAGAAGAACGCGCCGAGGTAGCCCACGACGACGGCGATGTAGAACAGTTTCCGTCCGCCGGTTGCCAGGCGCAGGGAGAGCGCCGCGCCGACTTCGAGGACGATCGCGAGGATGAGGAAGAGCCAGACCATCAGATGCTCGCCTCCCTCTTGCGCTGCGCCGCTTGCGATCCGAGTTCGACGGTGAGAACACCGCCGATGATCAACGCCAGGCCGAGGATCATCACGCCGGTCAAGGGCTGTCCGAACAGAAGTGCCGCCAGCACCGCCGTCAGGGCGACGCCCATCGCGCCCCAGATCCCGTACGCAACCCCGAGGGCCATCCCCTCGCGTAGAACGAGCGCGAGAAGCGTGAACGCGCCGACGTAGCCGATCGCGACGAGGATGTACCAGGCGGGGTGGTCCTGGCCGGCTTGGAGGGCGAGGGAGCCGGCGACTTCACTGATGATCGCGCCGGCAAGCAGGAGCCATTTCTTCATAGTCAGTCCTTCACGAGGTTGTGGGCGAAGGCGCGGAGCTGCGCCAGGTCGCCGGGGGTAGGAGGGGAGACGTTGGCGGCTTCGGCAAGCCACCCGCCGTCGGCCAGGAGGCGGGCGGCGAGCAACCGGGTGCGTTCGTCCGGGGCGACGTCATCGGGCACGACGAGCCAGGGCGCGAGACGTTCGGCCCAGCGCTGCGTGAGCGAGCGGCGCAGCTTCGGATCACTCATCGCCACCAGGTCGGTTTCATCGAAACCCCCGGACAGTGACCAGTCGACATACGCGCCGATGCGCGCGGCCGGCGCCGCGCCCTCCGGCGACGACCCGAGGCGTGCGACCAGCGCCTCTTCCCAGCGGTCCAAAACGGAGTCCACCAGGGCGAGCATGAGGGCTTCCTTCGTGGGGAAGTGATACATCACCCCCGGCTTGGTCAGCCCCACACTTCGGGCCACGGAATCCAGAGACACCGCCCGCCCCTCGTCGAGCTGAGAGAAGGCGGCCGCCAGGATCGCGGGGCGAGGATCGGTGCGCATGAGTGTAGGTTACCATTCGGAAGGTAACCAGGCCATCCAGCAGATTGCCGGCGCATAGGTTCATCACCGCGAGCCGAGTAGGCCGAAAACGATCGTTTTCGGGCAGCCGTGCCGGACGGCCCGCCGAGGCAGCGACACGCCGTTATCTGACCGACCGAAACCTATGACCGAAACCAACCCCGACCCGAAACCCGACCTATACCGTTTGCGGGCAGGCCGGTAAAATCAGGAGTACACCAGGAGGTGCAGCATTATGTCGCAACCATCATTTGACGTAGAGGCCCGCTGGCCCGAGCTGTTCGACCAGCTCGACGCTGACCAGCGCCGAGCCGTTGTGCGCTCGCTCGCGGCAGGCTGGCATGAGGGATGGGAGCCGAACCGCGAAGACGTGGCCGACCTCATCGACTACACGCGCGGCGCGCTGACGTTCGAGGACTACGAGGCGCGCACCGCCGCTAAGGCGGCGCGCATCGCCGGAGCGGCCGCTACGCTCTGATGCCGCACCAGTTCGATTCGTGGGAGTCATACTTTTACCCGGAGACGTACAACGCGCAGACCCGCAATGGCGTGCTGCGCAACATACCGGACATTCGAGACGCCGCAGCGCTGCGCACCTACGACTACCGCATGTCGTTTGCGCGCCGCATCGAGCTTGAGTTGCGCCCGGAGCTTGTGACTCGCACGTTCGACGGCGAGCACATGAAGCAGATTCACGGCCACCTCTTCGGCTCGACCTTTGAATGGGCTGGTCAGTACCGAACGGTGAACATGGCGAAGGGCGGCGGAGCCGCTTTCGCTGATGCTCACAACGGCGCGATAGACGCCTACTTAGACAACGTGCGCGTGATGGTCGAGCGCACCGATTGGGCGCAGCTCAGCCACGCCGAGTTCTCGGAGCGCGCCGCCGAAATCTTCGCCTGGACAAACCAGAGTCATCCGTTCAGAGAGGGCAACGGACGCACTACCAAGGTGTTCATGGAGCACGTTGCGGAGCGCTCACCGTACACGCTTGAGTTCGAGCGCGTGCCCGAGGAAGTTTGGAATATGGCATCGGCCGCGACGCGGCCGCCGCTGGGGGAGTACCTACCCAACCATGTTCCGATGGTGCCCGTGTTCGAGCACGCGGCCGTGCCGCGGTCGAACGTGCTGATGCACGAGGGCGGCCGCGTCACAGGCGACGCAGCGCCCGAGAAGCCGATGACGCTTGGAGAGCGCATCGAGCGCAAGGTGAACGAGCTGCGCGAGGCTCGGCCGAGCAAGCCGAAGCACGCAGCAGATCGCGGCCGGGATATGCCCGAGCTGGGCGACGGATCGAAGCCGAAGCCGCCCGAGCGTGGCCCGAGCTTAGGACGATAGCCGTGAGGCTCGGATATACCCGTGTCAGCACCCGCGAGCAGAATGCAGACTCGCAGATCGCCCGCCTCGAACAGGCAGGGTGCGAACGAATTTTCGTTGACGTTGGCTATTCAAGTCGCGTTGAGGATCGACCCGATTGGATCGAGTGCCGGAAGATTCAGCGCCCCGGTGATGAGCTGGTGATTCCCTCGCTCGACCGCGTGGCAGGCACTGACAGCATCGCTATCTCGGTTATCCGTGACCACGCAGCGCGTGGCGTGAAGCTGCGCAGCCTCGATGAACCGTGGATGGACATAGACCCGTCAACAGCGATGGGTGAAGCCATGCTCAAGATCATGGCGACGCTCGCGCAGCTTCGCGTCGATATGATCCGTGAGAACACCCGCAGAGGCGTCGAGCACGCGCGCTCCCAGGGTCGCGTCGGCGGCCGCCCGACCGTCATGACACCCGAGCGCATCGCAATGGCGAAGACCATGCGGGAGGCTGACCCGCCGATGAGCTACGAGCAAATCGCGGGCTCTGTTGCAAAGATTGGCGGCAGTCAGAGG
>NZ_KV823494.1:0-7302 GCF_001815965.1 Corynebacterium sp. HMSC22B11
CGGCCGCCAGCCGCAGCGCATGGAGCCGGGCCGTGGCCGCCCCCGACGCACAGGCCGGACCCGCGCACCACGGCGTCGCCTCGGCATCCGCCGGGCCCTGATGCTCCTGCTCGCGGTATTCCTGGTGATCGGTGGCGGCACGCTGCTGTGGGCGGATTCCCAGCTGCAGCGCACGGAGGCCCTCCAGAATTACGAGGGCCGCGTAGGCGGAACCGCGGGCACCAACTGGCTGCTCGTCGGCTCGGACTCCCGCGCCGGACTGGATCAGGAGACCGCCGATCGGCTTTCCGCGGGCATGCTCGATGAATCGGAGGGCCGCACGGACTCGATCATCCTGGTGCACCTGCCGCTCGTGGGGAAGGCCACGATGATCAGCCTGCCGCGCGATAGCTTCGTCAACATCCCCGGCTACGGGGAAAATAAGATCAACGCCGCCTTCGCCCTCGGCGGCTCCGCGCTGCTGCAGCGCACGGTCGAGGAGGCCACGGGGCTGCGGATCGACCACTACGCGGAGGTCGGCTTCGCTGGCTTCGCCAACGCCGTGGACGGCGTCGGTGGTGTCGAGATGTGTCTCGAGGAGCCTCTCGATGACCCGATGGCGGGCATCAACCTGCCCGCCGGCTGCCAGGAGCTGGATGGGCCGAATGCCCTGGGCTATGTGCGCTCCCGCTACGCCTCGGCGGGCGGCGACCTGGACCGCGCGGGCCGCCAGCGTCAGCTACTCGCGGCGCTGAGCAAGAAGATGCTCTCCCCCGGCACGCTCTTCAACCCCTTCCGCCTCTTCCCCACGGTCAGCGGCGTCGCCTCATCCCTCACCGTGGACAAGGGCGATCACATGTGGCACCTCGCCCGCCTCGGGGTGAAGATGCGCGGCGCGAAGCAGGAGGTCGTTCCGACCTCGGGCAGCGCGGATAACTACGCGGGCAGCGTCCTACTCTGGGACCAGGCCGCCGCCGAGCAGCTGTTCAGCAGCCTGCGCTAAGCCAGGCTAAGTCCCCGCGCCCGCAGCGCGCCGCACCCGCGGTGCGCATCCACCGCGAGGGCCAGCATGGGTAAAAAGCGGGGCCGGGGAGCCCCGTCAGCGGACTCCCCGACCCCAGCCCCAGCAGGGGCTTAGCGAATCGTGACCTCGCGGGACACGATCGTCTGCTTCGCCTTCTGCTCCTCCGGGGTGAAGCGGCCCGAGTCATTAGCCAGAGCCTCGGCGATCTTCTTATCGAGCGCCTCCAGGCCCTTCTGCCAGACCTGCGGCTCCCAGGAGTTATCGAGGTCCCACACCGGAACCATCACGCCGTGGGTGCGGAACACGCCCGCGAACTTGGAGCCCTCGCCGAGATGCAGCTCGCCAGCAGCGTGGACGCGAGCCAGCGCATTGAGCAGCTCGTTCTCATCCTCCGGGCGGACCCAGCGGATGTGGGCGCGCTCGCCCGGATCAATCCACCAAGCAGCGCCCTTGATGTCCGCGCGCACCTTCTCAGAAGGAAGGACGGAATCGTTGGCGCGGCGCAGCGTCGCCGCGACCTGCGGGTTGTCCTGGTGCTCCTCGGTGAGCCACCAGTTGAAGTCCTGCTCGACGACGATCTCCTCGTCGGCCTTCGGATCCAGCAGGTCGGTCAGCTCCGGCTCGTTGCCGTCAGCCACGCCAACCTCGAGAGCTGCGCCCGGCTCGGCGGTCTTCATCCAGTTCAGCGCGTACGCGAGGTCACGGTTCGGGTTATCGCCCGGGCGCTGCGTCTGCAGCGCGACGAAGCCCTCGCCACCGTCTTCAGCAGCACGGCGCATCGCCGCCACCGCGCCCGGCAGGACGGTCACGAGAGACACCGGGAAGTCGATCCCCTCGACCTCGATCTTCACGCGGGCGGAAGGTACGAACTCCTGCAGCGCGATGAGGTCGGACTCCATCGTGAAGCCCGCGTACGGACGGGCGTCCCGCTGCAGCTTCGCGCGCTCCGCGGCACGGGCAGCGAGCTTCGCCTGGCGGCGGCTCATGCCCTCGGGCAGGTCTTGATTCTTCTTATTTTTCTTAGCCACGCTGCTGATTCTAACCTGCCCTGCGGACAAGCCCCTACCCCACCGCAAAACTAGGGCTGACCCGCGCCTCCGCCGGCCGAGTTTTGCAGCCAGCCCGCAGCCTCCCCGGGGTAGTTTGTCGCCACCCATCGGGCCCCTCGCTGGGCGATCCACCGCAGCTGCTCCGCCTGGTCGACCGTCCAGATGTAATCCGCCGGAGCACTACCCCCCTCGCCCCGAAGGCTCGCCATCGCCTGCTCGATCGACCACCCCGCGTGACTCGCGATCCCCGATCCCCGTAGCAGCGGCCGTGCGGGCGGGTGGTGCTTCCGGCGCAGCTGGATGCGCTCTACCTGCGGGTTGATCTGCCGGGAGCGCCACAGCGACCAGCTGTCGAAGCTGATCAGGTAGATCCCCTCCCCACCAGCCAGCCCCGCGGCTTCCAACTGGCGGTGCATCTCCGCCTCCACCTGCAGGCTCCGGACATGCGGGTGCTTGGTCTCGATGAATAGTTCGGGTTGGCCAGCGCCCGCGCTGTGCCGCATATCCTGCAGGAACTCCAGCAACTCTCGCAGTTCCAACACGGTGGCCGGCCGGGTTGACGTCCCAAAATTAAGGGCCTTGAGCTCCGCTAACGTCATGCGGGACACCGCCCCCGTCCCGTCAGAGACGCGGTCCACGGTGCGGTCGTGGATGCAGACCGCGTGGCCGTCGCGGGTGAGCCGGATATCGCACTCGTATCCATCCGCGCCCTGGGCGGCCGCGAGCTCGTAAGCGCCGATCGTGTGTTCCGGGCGGTGCTTGGACGCACCACGGTGGGCAATGATTTTTACCTCGTGCTGCACGCCTCCTTTTCTACCGGATTGTGCGCCGCGTTTTGTCTCGCGATTGTTCCGCGCTTGCTCCACGCGTGCTCCGCGCTTGCTCCACGCGTGTTCCGCGCCCTGCCCCACGCTGAAACCGCGTCGTCCCCTCGACCTCCCACCGCGCGCACCGCACCCGCGCTCTCGACCCAACGAAGCCGCCGGGTAATCTTGGGTACGTGCACGAAGCAGCCCCTACCCCGAACGTCACGGACACCTCGCTGGTGTTCGAAGGCGGAGCCATGCGCGTGGTCTTTTCCGCCGCGCTCGTGGAGGCCTTGCTGGAATCGAATGTGAACTTCGCCCACGTCACGGGCAATTCCGCGGCGACCTCTCACGTGGCTAATTACGTTTCCCGCACCACCGACCGGATGCGCAAGACCTTCACCACCTTCCCCTCCGACCCGAATTTCGGCGGTTGGCGGGCCTGGCTGCGCGGGGATGGCTTCTTCAACGCGGGCTATATCTACGGCGAGGCCGGCATGCCGGGCCAGCCGATGGGCATGGACTGGGAGATCTTCGATAGCTCACCGGTGCAGTACCGCATCTCCGGCTTCAACGCGCTGACGGGCGAAACGAAGCACTGGGGCCGGGAGTCGATTCACAGCCCGGAGGACTTCCTGCTCCGAGCCCGCGCGTCTTCTTCCCTCCCGGTCTTCATGCCAGCCACCGAGGTCGACGGGCAGCCGTGGTTCGACGGCGCGTTCGGTCCCACCGGTGGCATCCCCATCGACGCCGCGATGCAGGACGGTTACGACCGCTTCCTCGTGATCATGACCCGCACCCGGATGTACCGGAAGTCCGCGGCGGGGCGCGCGCTGTGGCTGCTGCGTCGCACGCACGGGCAGTACCCGGCGCTGCTGGACTCCATCGCCGACCGTCACGTGCGTTATAACGAGACTCGGGATTACCTCTTCGAGCTGGAGAAGCAGGGTAAGGCGTATCTTTTTATCCCTGAAATCATGAATATCAGCAATCAAGATCGCAATCCGGTGAAGCTTTCCCTGGCCTACCAAGAAGGTCTTGAGCAGGCACGACGCGAGATGCCGGCCATCAAGGAATTCCTCGGCCTTTCCTAGAACCCTTCCCGTGGCGCCGCTGTTTGCCTCTTTCTTTAATGACGTCTCACCCTTGCGAGGCCCCCGGTTTTTCGCCACAATTGGTTACTAACGGCCAGGCGGGAATAAAAGTACTGGTTCGGCCGTTCGTAATAATTAGAACCTTTTCAAAAGAATTCGGAAGGACTGATTGAACAATGGCTAAGTACACGCTGCCTGAGCTCCCATACGCATACGACGCACTGGAGCCACACATCTCGGCCGAGATCATGGAGCTGCACCACTCCAAGCACCACAACACCTACGTGCAGGGTGCTAACGCCGCTCTCGAGGCTATGGAGAAGGCACGTGAGGAGGGCACCAACCCGGATCAGATCCGCGCACTGTCCAAGAATCTTGCGTTCAACCTTGGTGGCCACACCAACCACTCCATCTTCTGGAAGAACCTCTCCCCGAACGGTGGCGGCGAGCCGACCGGCGAGCTGGCTGAGGCTATCAACCGCGACTTCGGCTCCTTCGAGAAGTTCAAGGACCAGTTCTCCTCCGCAGCGCTGGGCCTGCAGGGCTCCGGCTGGGCTGTCCTGGGTTACGACCACATCAGCGAGCAGCTGGTCATCCAGCAGCTGACCGACCAGCAGGGCCAGACCTCCATCAACCTGACCCCGCTGCTGATGCTGGACATGTGGGAGCACGCCTTCTACCTGCAGTACAAGAACGTCAAGGCTGACTACGTGAAGGCAGTCTGGAACGTCTTCAACTGGGAGGACGTCGCCGAGCGTTTCGCTGCAGCGAAGAACTAAGTCTGACTCACAGGCTTAACTCTTAAAGCCTGCGGGCTTTGACCGGGTGGGTTCACGGGAGACCGTGGCCCGCCCGGTTTTTCTTTGCGTTGGTGGTTCCGCCACCAGCTGCGCTTTCGCCAACGGACTTGCTACGTGCCGGGGCTGGGCCCGGCGGCCGGAACGCTTAGCCGAGCACGCCCGTCTGGCAGCTCACGCCGTTCGGCCCGTGGTTGCAGTAGCCGTCCGGGTTCTTCGCCAGGTACTGCTGGTGCTCATCCTCCGCGAGGTAGAACTCACCAGCCGGGGTATCCGCCAGCAGCGCGACCTCCGTGGTGATGGGGCCAAAACCGCGCTCAGTGAAAGCCGGCTGCCACGCCTCGATAGCCTGCTCCGCCTGGGCGAGCTGCTCCGTATCCAGGGCATACACCGCACTGCGGTACTGCGAGCCCACGTCATTTCCCTGCCGGTCGCCCTGGGTGGGGTCGTGGTTTTCGAACATGATCCGCAGCAGCTCGGCGGCACTCACCCGCTGCGGGTCGTAGACGATGCGCACGGCCTCGGTGTGGCCAGTACGCCCGGTGCAGGTTTCGCGGTAGGTCGGATTCGGGGTATATCCGCCAGCGAAGCCCACGGCGGTGGATTCCACACCCTCCGTAGCCCAGAAGATACGCTCGGCTCCCCAGTAGCAGCCCATACCTACCACGAGCTCCGCCTGCCTCTCCCGCCAGGGACCGGTGAGCGGCGTGCCGAGCACCACGTGTGGCTTCGGATCCGGTAGCACCGGGTGCCTTCCGCCTGCCAGCGCCGTCTCCGCGGTGACCCGCGGCGCCCGGTACGCACCCGGCGTGTTCAGGGCCTTCATTCTTTCGAAAAGATCCACTTCAGCGTGCTCCTTCGCGCTCTTAGGGCTTGTCTACTGCCTATTCCACCAGGCTGATGCCCGGCGCGCCACGGCGCAACCAACCACGCACGCTACGGGTGGCCACGCAGTCGTCCGCGTTATAGCGCTCCAGGGTTCGACGGGAAATGTCGGCGGTGCGCCCGCCGGTAGCGACGGCCACCTCGAAGAGGTCCACCGCCGCCTTCCCGTCCACGCCCTCCTGGCTGAAGTGGAAACCTGCCAGCGGGGCGATCGTCTTCAGCCCCAGCGAACCGGTCCCCAGCAGCCCACGGGAGACGTACTCGAAGACATCGCCAAACTCCGGGGACTGGATGAACTCGTTGACCTCCGCCAGGGCCGGCATCCGTACCTGGCGCTGCCCGCCGTCGGCGCTAGGGCTACCGTACTCCTGGCCGCCGTAGAGCCGGGCGTAGTGGCGCAACCAGTAGAGTTCACCCTGCTTGGCATAGACCCACATTAGGAATTTCCGGCCCTCGGCGTGTGCGCGTTCCCGGCGCCACATGAGCCAGTCCCACATCTCTGCGACGTGGCGGCCCTCATCCCCCGTCCGGCTGAAATCAGAGAAGGCCACGTATTGGTGGCCGTCGAAGGTGCCCCAGAGGAAGGTTCCACGGCTCGGGTGGGCCTCCATGTCCACGTCGATCTCCACTGGCTCCTGGTCCTGCGGGAGGACCAGCGGCCCGCGGTACCACTGCTGCACCGGCCGTCGGATGGCCACCTCGGCGCGCATCCAGGCCGCAGCCAGAGCGCTGGCCTCCCCCGCCCCGGCGGCAGCGAGCGCGGGCAACGTATTGATGCCCTTATCCCGCCACGGCCGGTTGCGGTCCCCCGGCAGCAGCAGCGAAATGTCCTGCGTCTGGAGCAACTGAGCACGGCAGTGATTATGGAACTCGCAGGTCTGGCACTCCTTGACCCGGGAGGGCGCTGTTGGGATGGGCTCGGAGAAAGCCGCGAATAACCCGGGGTACAGGCGCTGGGCGTCGAAGAAGTAGCAGCGGGAGCCATCGGGCTCCGCGCCCGAACTGCGGCCGATGATGCCCACGTCGGAGCTGGCGAAACCCCAGCTCAGCAGGATCATATTCGCCATCCCTAGGCGCTGGGCATCGCTGGCCACGGTGCGGTGGCGCAGCGTCGTTGCGGCGGGCTTCCCCAACCCGAGTGCATCGACGGAGACGACGCGGCAATCCGCACGGTGGCGGTTCTTCGCAGGGCGGGTCGCATTGTGCCCGGTGATGATGACTGGCGCGTAGGCCGCGGTCTCGAGCGCCACCCCGGGGTCCATGCGCACGAGCAGGTCCACATGAGCTTCGATCCCGTCGTGCTCGAGGGCCGGGTTGAGGATCAGCCGATCCCCGCGCGCCAGCGCCTCCAGGGTCTCCTCCACCGCGTTCTCGCCGTCAGCGATCTCGCTGCGGGTGGGGCGGAGCTTATCGCCGATCCGGGGCGCGGTGGGCAACTGGGCAAAGACGTAGGAGCGCCGCCGCCACGCAGAAATCCGGCTCGCGATGCGCTCGGCGAGGTGCTCCCAATCGCTGTCCAAGTACAGGCGGGTGGTCTGGCCGCCCAACGCCCGGCGCAGTAGCGCACGGTGGCGGCACCCAACCACGTCGGAGGGGCTGAGCCCCGCCTGCTCGGACAAGAAGTACCTCACAACGGTGCTGTTGCAACTTGGGGCGGGAGCCAAGAAA
>NZ_KV823495.1:0-16849 GCF_001815965.1 Corynebacterium sp. HMSC22B11
AGGCCCGGGCGGTCGAGTTCTTGGCCGCGGAGGGCGCGGTGGCGGTGCGCCGCCTGCTCGCGGCCGGTTTCCCCGCCGACCTGCTCCCGGATGGCACGCCCGCGCTCGCGCTGGAGGCGGCGCACAGCGCGGAGCGGATCATCCACGCGTGGGGTGACCGCACCGGGGCGGCCCTGCAC
Source organism: Corynebacterium sp. HMSC22B11 (assembly GCF_001815965.1). Taxonomy (NCBI): domain Bacteria; kingdom Bacillati; phylum Actinomycetota; class Actinomycetes; order Mycobacteriales; family Corynebacteriaceae; genus Corynebacterium; species Corynebacterium sp. HMSC22B11. Next base: position 180 of record NZ_KV823495.1, read on the forward strand.
ACCTTCCTCGCGGAAAAGGTCGCAGAGAAGGTTGAGCAGAAGGCGGGCGAGCACAGTGGTGCCGCGCAGGGTGGTGGGATCACCCAGCACCCCGGCTGCGAACTGGCCGAACTGCTTCTCACGGATGGCGTGGTTACCGGCGCTAGGGTGCGGCGCGCGGGGGAAACGGTAGACCTCCGTGCGGATGCGACCATCGTCGCGACCGGCGGATATAGCGGCATTTTCCCGCGCTCCACCAGCGGTGGGGTGTGCACGGGTGCCGGGATGCTCGCAGCGGCCTGCGCCGGGGCCGTGTTGGCGGATATGGAGTTCGTCCAGTTCCACCCGACTGTCCTGGCGGGCACCAACTTCCTCATCTCCGAGGCGGTGCGCGGGGCCGGGGGAGTGCTGCTCAACGATGCGGGCCAGCGCTTCCTTGCCGACGTCGACCCGCGCGCAGAACTCGCGCCCCGCGACGTCGTCGCCACCGGCGTGTGCCGCGCCCTGCACGAACACACCGAGAACGTGTGGTTGGATGCCCGCCACATTCCGCAGCTGACCGAGGAGTTCCCGGGCATCACCGCGATGCTCGCCTCCCAAGGCATCGACTGGCGCCACGAGCTCGTTCCGGTCGCCCCAGCCGCGCACTACTGCATGGGCGGAATCGCCACTGACCTGCGCGGACGCACCAGCGTGCCCGGCCTCTACGCCGCTGGCGAGGCCGCCCGAACCGGCGTGCACGGGGCGAACCGTCTGGCATCGAACTCCCTTTTGGAGGCGCTGGTCTTCGCCGCCGCAGCTGGCAAGGACGCCGCCGCGCAGACCCCCGGCGACCGGGGACAGCAACCCACGGGCCTGGCCACCGCGACCGCCGAGGGCCGCGTGCTGGACGTCGAACTGACGCTGCCGGAAGGCACCGGGCTGGGCGGGACGCCTGCCGCAGACGTCACGGAATCGAACGCCGCTCTGCAAAACGCCGCGATGCTGGACGACGCCGCGCGGAACGCCGTGGGCGAGGGGCTGGACGTCGAAAGAACCGGCGAGGGAATCCGGCAGGCCCGGCAGCGGCTCGCGGAGACCCCGGCGCCATCGCCACCGTCGCGCAACTCGTGGCCACCGCGGCGGAGGCCCGGACCGAATCCCGGGGAGCCCACTGCCGCCGCGACTATCCCCGTACGGATCCGGACCAGGCTAACTCCCGTTTCCTGCGGGCCGTCCCCGCCGGAACGTGACGCCCAGGAAAGCACCCTGACCAGCTAACACAACGCGGCGACAAGCCCCACGGCAACAAGCCCCACGACAACAAGACCTGTAGAAGAACCCGAAAGGCCCCATGCTCACCCAAGACACCATCACCACCGCCGTCCGCGCCGCCCTCGCCGAGGACACCCCGTGGGGAGACATCACCTCCGAGGCGACCATCCCCGCCGACGCCCGCCTCCGCACCGCGCTGACCGCCCGCGAGGACGGGGTCTTCGCCGGCGGGCAGGTCGTCCGCGCCGCCTTCGAGCTCACCGACCCGGCGATCACCGTGACCGAGCTGGCCGCCGAGGGCACCCGCTTCACTGCGGGGCAAAAGCTCGCGGTCATCGAGGGCCCGGCCCGCGGCGTGCTCACCGCCGAGCGCATCGCCCTGAACTTCGCGCAGCGCATGTGCGCGATCGCTACCCTGACCGCCCGCTACGTCGACGCCATCGCAGGCACGAATGCCCGCATTGTCGACACCCGGAAAACCACCCCTGGCCTGCGGGCCTTCGAGAAGCACTCCGTGCGCGTCGGCGGTGGCCACAACCACCGCTACGGGCTCTCCGACGCCGTGATGGTCAAGGACAATCACCTCGCGGCAGTCACCGCGAGCCTCGGGGAGGGCTCGATCACCGAGGCCCTGCGCGTCGTCCGCAGCCGGGTCGGCCACACCACCCACATCGAGGTGGAGGTCGACCGCATGGACCAGATCGAGCCAGTCTTGGCCGCCGGGGTGGACAGCATCATGCTGGATAACTTCGGCCCCGCCGAGCTCGCGGAGGCCGTGGCCCTGATCGACGGCCGCGCTGCCACCGAGGCCAGCGGCAACGTCAGCCTGGAGACGGTCGCGGAGCTCGCGGCTACCGGTGTGGACGTCATCTCCGTCGGCAAGCTCACCCACTCCGCGGGCTCCCTTGACCTGGGTCTCGACGCTCTGGATCCGGCCTAATGTCCCGCTACCTCGACGCCGCCGCCACCGCACCGCTCCACCCGGCCGCCCGGGAGGCGATGAACCGGGTGTGGGACGCCGGTCCGGGTAACGCCGCCAGCGTGCACAGCGCCGGGCACCGCGCGGACCGGGAGCTCGACCACGCCCGCACCACGGTGGCGCGGGCGTTCGGCGTCCCCACAGACGGCGTGATCTTCACCGCCGGCGGGACGGAGGCGAATAACCTCGGCATCATCGGACGCGCGCTCGCCAATCCGCGCGGGCGCCGGGTCGTGACCACGAAGGCCGAGCACTCCTCTGTGCTGGCCAGCGTGGACTACCTGCGACGCATCCACGGCTTCACCGTGGACTACCTGCCCGTCGACGCATCGGGACGCGTGCTCGATACCGCCGCCCGGGAGTTCCTCACCGCGGATACCACGCTGGTCGCCGTGGGCCTGGCCAATGCGGAGGTCGGCAGCGTGAGCAGCATCGAAAACCTCAGCTCCACCGCCCGCGAGCTGGGGATTTCCCTGCACATCGATGCCGTCCAGGCCGCCGCCGGCCTGCCGGTGCGCTTCGCGGACGGGGGCTGGCCCGGTGGTGGAGTAACCAGCGCGGCGGTGGCCTCCCATAAATTCGGCGGACCGCAGGGCATGGGCGCCCTACTCCTGCCCAGGGATATCGCCTTAGAGCCCGTCATCCACGGCGGGGAGCAGGAAAATGGGCGGCGCGCGGGCACCAGCAATATCGCCGGTGCTGCGGGTTTCGCTGCTGCCGTCGCCGCCACCCGTGCGGTGATCGGCACCCGCGCCGTGGAACTCATGGCCTCCCGTGACGCGCTGATCGAGGCCGTGCTCGCGGACGTGCCGGGGGCGGCGCTGACCGGGCACCCCACCGAGCGGTTGCCCAACCACGCCTCCTTCGTCGTCGAGGGGGTCAGCGGTGAGTCCCTGCTGGTGGCGCTGGATACCGCGGGCTTCGCGGTGAGCTCCGGATCGGCCTGCCGTGCGGGCCAGTCCGAGCCCTCCCCGGTGTTGCTAGCGATGGGCTATAGCCCGGAGGTGGCGCAATCCGCCCTCCGCTTCACCTTGCCTTCACCCCTGAAGGAGGCAGAGATCGAACAGATTATTCGAATCTTAAGGGCTGAAATTCTTTCTGTCCGCCCCAATGGCTAGGTTTATTCCCAGTTCAATGGATACGTAGTTTCACGCCCCCTGACCGGCGGGGCTACGCAGAATTTAAGGATTATTGATGGATCTGCGCCAACTCATCGATAACACCCGGATGTCCGGTTATCAGTGGCTCATCATCGCGGTCGCCGCCTTCGTCAACGCCCTGGACGGCTATGACCTGGTCGCGATGGCTTTTTCCGCCAATGCGGTCACTAAAGAGTTCGACCTCAGTGGCGCCACCCTCGGCTGGTTGCTGGCCTCCGCGCTGATCGGCGTGGGGGTGGGTGCGGTGGCGCTGGCCCCGCTGGCCGACCGTTTCGGCCGCAAGCGCCTGATCGTGATTTCCCTGCTGATCACCCTGGCCGGGCTGATTGCCACCGGGTTCAGCAGCGGCGTGACGGAGCTGTTCGTGTACCGCGTGATCACCGGCATCGGGGTGGGCGGCGTGCTCGCCTGCGTGACCGTGCTGACCTCCGAGTTCTCCAACCTGCGCTTCCGCGGCCTGGCGATGGCGATCTACGCCGCGGGCTACGGCCTGGGTGCCTCCCTGTGTGGCACGATTGCCTCCACCCTCATCCCGGATCATGGTTGGCGTGTCGTGTTTTTCGCTGGCGCGGTGCTGACGACGGTCGCGCTGCTCGCCGTGCTCTTCTTCATTCCGGAGACTCCGGAGACCCTCGCTGCCCGCGGGGACGACGCCGCCCTCCAGCGTCTGGCCCGGCGCATGGGCAAGGTGCCGGCTGGCGCGGAGGATCAGCAGCGGGTGACCGTCGCGGTCCCCTCGGCTGCAGAGCGGGGCCGCGCCCGCGACCTGTTGGGCCCGGAGCTGCTGCGCAACACCCTGCTGCTGTGGCTGGGCTTCGCGCTGGTGAACTTCGGTTTCAACTTCGCGAATCAGTGGACCCCGAAGCTGCTCACCGAGGTGGGGCTGAGCGAGCAGCTCAGCACGCTGGGCGGGATCATGCTTGCGCTCGGCGGAACGGTGGGCTCCGTGCTCTTCGGCGTGCTGACCACCCGACTGAGCACCCGAACCACACTGGTGATCTTCTCCCTCATGGCCGGCTGGGTCCTGGTTGCCTTCATCCTCAGCACAGGCTTCCCGGTGCTCATGCTGGCGTTGGGCGTGGCTGTGGGCATGCTGCTCAACGGCTGCGTGACCGGCATGTACACGATCACCCCGCAGTCCTACCCCTTCCACCTGCGCAGCACCGGTGTCGGCATCGCGCTGGGCGTGGGTCGCATCGGTGCGATCATGGGCCCGCTTGTGGTCGGTTACCTGGTGGACTCGGGGTGGTCGCCGCTGGCGCTCTACGTTGGCGCTGCAGTGGTCATGCTCGTTGTGGCCGTGGCTATTGGCGCTGTGCAGGGGCCGGCCACGGTGGTCGCGGGACGGCCGGGCTCTGTGAGCACCGACCGGGTGAGCAGCGACCGGGACTAGGTCCCCGTCGGCGAACCGGCGCGCGTGTCTGCGGCGCCGACTAGCCTGAGGGGCATGACTAACACCACGGATAACACCCGCACCGCCGTCGTCACCGGGGCCTCCGCAGGCATCGGGGCCGCCGCTGCAGAAGCACTCGCCGCCGACGGCTGGCACGTCGTCCTCACCGCCCGCCGTGAGGAACGCCTCCGGGAGGTACAGGCCCGAATTCAGGACGCCGGCGGCCAGGCCACCGTCATCGTCCTCGACGTCACCGACCAGGCCTCCATCGACGCGGTGGCCGAACAGCTCGCCGCGGAATTCGGCAGCGTTGATTTGCTGGTCAACAACGCGGGCGGGGCGCGCGGCCTGGAACCCATCGTGGAGACCGACCCGGCGGACTGGCGCTGGATGTTCGAGGCCAATGTGATGGGAACCCTGCAGGTCACCCGGGCCCTGTACGAACAGCTCAAGGCCGGGCAGGCACCACAGGTGATCAACGTGGTCTCCATGGCGGGGCGTGGTGCGTACCGGAACGGGGCGGGCTATAACGCAGCGAAGTTCGGGGAGACCGCCCTGACGGATGTGATGCGCATGGAGTTCGCCGAGGACGGCATCCGCGTCTGCCAGCTGGACCCGGGCCGCGTTGCTACCGACTTCTCGCTGAACCGCTTCAAGGGGGATCAAGCCCGCGCGGACGAGGTCTACGAGGGCGTGCAGAACCTGGTGGCGGAGGATATCGGCGAAACCGTGCGCTGGATCGCGGGCCGGCCCGCGCACATGGATGTGGAGACGATCATGATCAAGCCGATCGATCAGGTCTAAACCAGGGTGCTGGGATAAAAGTTAAAAGGGTACTCTTGAGCCGAAGAGTTACCCTTTAACGCTTAAGGCATAAACCTTGAGCCGAAGGTGTAGCCCTTAATCACTAAAGGATAAGTCTTGGCTTGCCGCCCAGGGCGTGAGCCGTAGCCCGGCTACCCAGGAAGAGGCGTGTATGGGGCACTACGTTGATCAGCATTGGCACCCAATCGATGCACCAGGGGTGCCGAAACGCGATAAGGCTGGTGGACACTTCCGCGCGTTTGTCCCAGATTTTTTGATGCAGGGCCGGCGTGGTGCACCGCTACTTGTCGACGACGACGTGTCGTACAAAGCGGCCGTTGTGGAGCGGAAGATTGTGCAGCTTGGGCGGCTACAAGGCGCCACGCAGTTGGAGAGCATCGCCCGATGGCTGATGCGTTCGGAGGCAGTTGCTTCTTCCAAGATCGAGGGGATTGCGCCGAGGGTAGACAAGATTGCTCTTGCAGAACTCGCGCAGAGTGAGGATGTCCGGGGATTCAAACCGAATGCTGCAGCGGTGGCTCGCAACCTCACCGTGCTCCGTAGCGTGGAGGAACAATTCGAAGCGCTGGGTCCAATCACGGTCGACATGCTGGAGCGTCTGCAGGAGCAGCTCATCGGCGGCGAGCGGAGGATCCCTGTAGGCGTACGTGAGCAACAAAACTGGATCGGTGGCGGGGACTTCACCCCAATTGGAGCAGAGTTCGTTCCGCCCCCGCCAGAATACGTTCCGGAACTTATGGAAGACCTCGTTGAATACCTGAATAGTGCAACCCACGGTGCGCTTCTCCAGGCGGGGATTGTCCACGCACAATTCGAGACGATTCACCCGTTCGCAGATGGGAACGGCCGGGTCGGTCGAGCACTTATTCATGGGGTCCTTCAACGCCGTGGCCTCGCGCCGAAAACCCTCCTGCCCATCAGCCTCGTTCTGGGAACATGGTCGCAGCGCTACGTCGAGGGATTGACCAAGTTCCGGGAGGGGGACCTTTCCGGGTGGCTCGACCTATTCGTTGAAGCGGCTGATGTGGCAGTGGGCCAGGCAGAAGAGCTTTCGAATGAATTGAGCGCTATGGAACAGCAGTGGGCGGAGCAAGTCGATGCTGCGAGGAAGGCTAGCGGGAAGGTGCGAGAACTGCGCCGGGACTCCCTGGTGATACGCCTCTTGGAGGCTTTGCCGGAACACCCAGTGGTCACGGTGGCTACGGTCAACCGCATCTATGGGAAGGCTCCTGCGAGTGCCCGTCAAGCACTGGATTTTTTGGAGGAGGCCGGAATCTTGCGGTCAAAGTCTGTGGGTCCACAAGGACAACGTGGCTACTATGCGGACGACGTGCTCGATCTCATCACCTACGCTGACCGGAAACTCGCTAGTAGCCAATTCGATACACGGCTCGCAGAACCCCAGGGTCGAGGTGCACCAGCCCGGCCGGAGTAGTGGAACTCGCAGAGTGCAGCTTGCTTTCCTGCTGCTGAGCTGGGCGCCGGGCTGGTTCCGGGCAGGAGGGGCGAGCAGCTTCTTGGGTAACCCGAACCCGGCACGACCAGCCACGGGCTAGCCTTGGGCCATGAGCACGAACTCTGGTGTTTTCACGCTGAACGACGGCCTACCGCAAGAACTGATCGACGTCCTGACGGACGCGCGTAACGTCGTCGTCTTCACCGGCGCGGGAATGAGTAAGGACTCCGGGCTGGACACCTTCCGCGACGCGCAGACAGGTATCTGGGAGCGCATCAACCCGCAGGACATGGCCTCCCTGGACTCCTGGGCCAAGGATCCTGACCCCATGTACGCCTGGTACCTCTGGCGCGGGCATGTCTGCCAGCAGGCACAGCCCAACGCGGGCCACGTGGCCATCGCCGAGTGGGAGAACTCCTCCTGGGCCTCCGAGCGGGGCATCAACCTGCATGTGGTGACCCAAAACATCGATGACCTGCATGAACGGGCGGGCAGCAAGCGGATCTCGCACCTGCACGGCAGCCTCTTTAGCTACCGCTGCGCCATCTGCCACAAGCCCGCCCGTACCCCGGAGTTCCCCGATCAGCAGCTGGAGCGAGTCACCCCACCGAACTGTTCCCTGTGCGGCAACCCCGTCCGCCCGGGCGTGGTGTGGTTCGGTGAGCCGCTGCCGCACCGCGAGTGGGACGCCTCCGAGGCCGCGATGCGGGAGGCCGACCTGGTGGTCATCATTGGCACCTCGGGCGTGGTCTACCCGGCAGCGGGCCTGCCGCAGGTCGCGAAGGCCGCCGGTGCGCGCATCCTGGAGATCTCCCCGGAGCGCACCGACCTCACCCGGCTGGCGGACTGGTCGCTGCGGGCCACCGCGGCAGAGGGTGCCCCGGCGATCGTCGCGGCGGCGAATTAATCGCCGAACGCTTGCCTCGTCAGCTCGCTCCAGAAGTCACCAAAGGAGCCGCTGGATGATGAAGAGGACTTGCTACCGGAGCTGATGTCATCGACGTCGAAGTCCTCGACGAAATCGGCCCAGCTCTTCGAGCCCACGTCGTAGAACTTCACGACGAGCTTGCCGTCCTCTAGCTCAACGACGTCCAGGCGCTGGCCGGTGTCACGGCCACTCTTATCACCGATCTGGACGGTGTAGCTCTTCTTGAGCTGGCTATTCTTGTACGCGTCCTTGACCTTGTCTTCGTCGAAGTTCATGGACAGGCGCATGAAGTCCTGGTCATCGACGGTGTACAGGGCCTTCGGGTCCTCAGCACCCAGGTAGCGGTCGATACCACGGTAATCATCGTTGAGATCCAGCTCGTCGATCAGGGCATCCTGGGCCTTGATGTGGATATTCTCCCGGATCCACTTATCCGTCTTGTCCCGGTCGCGCAGCTTCAACAGTTGTTCGACCTTCTTATTCGGCGCACCCTTTCCGGTGACGTTATCGCCACCCATGCCGCCGAAGAGGCTCACGGCGGCGAAGATCAGCAGCATCACGACGGCCGTGGCGATCGCGGTGATGAGGATCGCCATCTTGGAGGAGCGGCCGAACTCCTTCTTGGTCTTCTCCACGGCGGGCGCGACCTGCTGTTGGGTCTTCGTGCCGGCCTCCTTGAAGCGCTCGCCCAGCGACGGGCCCTGCTTCTCCTGCGAGTGCTGGGCACCTGCTGCGCCAGCCATGCCCGCTGCGCCTGCGGCACCGGCAGCACCAGCTGCAACACCGGCGCCGGCTGCGTGATCGCCCGTCGGCGCAGCGCCCGCGGAGAAGTCCGCGGCGGCGAGCTGGCGGAGGGCGTTGACGTCCACCTCAGGCGCGTTCGGATCATCCAGGCGGGAATCGTAGGCGGTGCGCTTCTGTGGATCACCCAGGATGGAGCGGGCGATCTCTACTTCCTCGCGGCCACCGATATTGTCCAGCTCGTTGTTCTCCAGGCGTTCGGAGAGCTCGGCGCTGATCTCGTCCGGTGCTTTGGAGCGGTCGAGATTGAGAGCTTGATAAAGGTCGTAGTGGGCCATGTGCTTCCTTCCGGCCAGCATCGACGGGTTTTTCTAACAGGAATTTATCAGATCACTGGGAGCGAATGCTCCGCTCTACCGAACTTCCCCGATTGGCCTTCTACCCGCACATTTGCACTATCCGCACGAGCCCATTTCGCGTGCGATACCGTGTTTCTTGTTGTGCTCCGATGAAAGGGAGCTGGACGCCACCTGAGAAGGAATCCTGACGTGAATTCGCCTAACCAGAACCAGCCATACGACTGGGGCGTGCCGTCCCAGCCAGCCAACGGGCCTGCGCAGCAGCCCGCCGGCAACGGTGCCCCGCCGCCACAGGGTCCACAGGGGCCTCACGGGGGCCCGGGTCCACAGGGACCCGTTGGGGGTCAACCGCCGCAGGGGCAGCAAGACAAGCCCCGCAAGAACCTAAAGCCGTGGGCGTTCACCGCACTAGCCGTCGTCGTCATCGCGGCACTGGTCTACGCGGGACTGTGGATCTACCAGTCCACTCGCGGTACCGAAAAAGGGCCGTTGGGCTGGGATAACGAGCAGATCGCGAAGCACGTCTCCAAGAACAAGCTCGCCGACTGCGACCTGGGGGAAGAGTTCTGGAACTCCGTTGGCCTCAAGGACGTCCAAGTCTCCGGCGACGAGGAGACCTGCCAGGGCTGGTACGAGACCGCCGATGGTGGCGAGGTCCTCGTCACCATGGAGATCGACAGCTCGTCCTCAGGCGTCTCGGTGCCGGACGACAGCGTCTCCCTGAGCAGCGACGGTCTGCGCGGCTGGACCGCGCAGGAAAAGAGCGAGGACGGCTACCTGTCCACCGAGCCGACCGAAAAGTGCACCTACTACAGCAAGAGCGGCCTGTTCGTGGGCACCCTGTCCACTCCGGCGACGTGCGGCGCGCTGAAGCCGCTGGCCAGCCAGCTGACAAACCTGGACATTCAGGACCGCGAGGCCACCGCAAGCAAGGACCTGACGGACTTCGACTCCCCGGAGTACCTGCCGGTCAACGTCGAACCGGTGGAGGTTTCCTCCCCGCTGTGGGAGAAGCTGGGCAAGCACGTTGCCAAGACTGGGGAGGCGCAGAAGGTCAGGGACGACGGCTACTCGGGCTCAAAGATCACCGTCGACAAGATCGACGTTGACAAGGCGCAGGTCTGCGCGGACGCGACGTTCCGCCTCGGACGGGAGACTGATCGTTTCGCCTTCCAATTCCACGTCCCGGATATGCGCGTCGTGTTCCCGACGGGTAGCGCGCTCAAGCTGGACCGCGACCCGGAGCGTTTGCGCCTCAAGGAGGGGGCGACCAAGAAACTCAGCTACTGCGGCGACCTCGAGGATGCGGAGTACGTGGGTTACCGCGGGGGACAGGCCTACCTGGTCAGTGACTTGGATAGCAGCGGTGATCTTGAGGGCAGCGCCTGGAAGTTTGATCTCGCCACACAGGACTAAGGCGCCACTAGCGCGGCCAGCTTAGCCTCCCAGTGCCCCCGGCAGCAGTTTCGCGAGCCGGGGGCATCGCGCTTTCTTGAGCTGCAGAACCAGCGAGGTGATGTCCTCCGTTACCGCGCCCTTCGCGTCCACGCGTGTGGCCACGGCCTGCGCCAACGCACCGGGTTGGGTGGTGCCGAGTTCGTGGAGGAAATCGTCGGGGTTGGTGACTCGGTAGCTCTCGCGGGCGGGCTTCTTCGTGAAGTCCGAGGGGCGGTTGAAGCTCAGCAGCGTGGTGGCTTCGCAGGCGGTTGCGGCGGCGTGCACGTGGTAGTCGCCGGGGTCCTTCCCGCTGAAGGCCAGACCCTCGGGGTACTGGGGGAGGACGCCGTCCATCTCGCGGCGCAGCTCCGCCATCCGCTGATCCCGCTGCGCGCCGGTGGATTGCGGTACGCGCCAGTTCATCGTGGCGCCGGTCTCCGACAGGGTTTTTAAGGACGTCACGAGCCGCAGTTCGTACCCCTCACCGACCAGTGCTGCGCGCAGGTCGAAAAGCCACCGCAGCACGGTGGTGCTGGTCAGCACGTTGGCGTCGAGAAAAACGATGTGTGGCATGGCGGGGAGGAGCTGAGCGGTTCGGAGCGAATTAATCGAACATATTAGCGAATAAGGGGTGTCCTTGTCTGGCTCGTTGCTAGACTAACAGGCGAAAACTTCCGAGAGTGCGCAGGTTAGTTTGTGCGACGCACCACTACGTTCGTTGTACTTTGCACGCAGCTGGGGGTGGACGGGCGCGAGGTTCGGCGGTAATCGAACAGATTGACTTGGCTCACTGGAGCCAGAAGACTTGGACAGCGGAGTAAACCATGACTGGAAATGATGATGCAGTGCCCGCCTTCAAGGCGGAGGCTTTAACTTCGGTGGAGATCTGTGCTGGTGCAGGGGGGCAGGCGCTAGGTCTGGAGCAAGCTGGGTTTGATCATCTCGCCGCCGTTGAGATCGACCCAGATGCGGTAGAGACGTTAAGGGCAAATAGGCCTAGTTGGAACGTTCTCGCCGAAGATGTGCTGAGTTTCGATATCGAACCTTATGCCGAGAACTTGGACTTGTTCGCTGGTGGCGTGCCCTGCCCTCCATTTTCCATCGCGGGTAAGCAGCTCGGAAAGGATGATGAGCGGGACCTTTTCCCGCGGGCGCTGCAGCTGGTCAGGATCGCAAGGCCCCGAGCGGTGATGCTTGAGAATGTCCGAGGCATGGCACAGCCGCGTTTCGAGGCCTACCGCGCCGAGCTCATCGAAGAGCTGAATGACATGGGCTATACCGTGTTCTGGGAGCTGGTCATTTCCGCCGATTATGGGGTGCCGCAGCTCCGGCCACGATTTATTATGGTGGCGCTGCAGCATGAATATGCAGAATATTTTGCCTGGCCTGAGCCGGTCTCGCATCGCACTACGGTGGGAGAGGCTTTGCACCATCTGATGTCCTCTCGCGGTTGGCCAGGTGCGACCGCTTGGGCAGCAGGTGCGCAAGACATCGCCCCAACACTGGTTGGCGGAAGTAAGAAGCATGGGGGCCCGGACGTGGGGCCTTCGCGTGCGCGTGCGGCATGGAAGAGGCTGGGGGTAAAGGGCTCGTCTATCGCGGAGGAGGCTCCTGGCGCGGATTTCACCGAGGACCCGAACGAGGAGATGCCTAGGCTGACTGTCCAGATGGGTGGGGTGATCCAGGGTTTTCCAGAGGACTGGAAGTGGATGGGCCGCAAAACCGCGGCGTGGAGGCAGGTCGGGAACGCTTTTCCACCGCCGGTTGCACGTGCCATCGGCGAGAGAATCGCCTCTGCGCTCAATAAGGAACCGATCCCCGATGGTTCGTTGCCCGCGTTTCCGTATGGGGCGGCCCAATTGCTCGAAATGACTAGCTAGATATGAATTGCCCACGTATGAACCCAGCTGTCCTTTCGCAGGCTCGTAAAGATTTCATTCAAGAGCTCATCGATACGGGAACCTTGGCGATCTCCGATAAAGGAATCGCCTCGAATGCCGATAGGGGCAGCCGGGCTAGCCGGGTTGTTGCGTTGCACCTGGCGGAGAATCTGGGAGTGCCTGTGCGACAGAAGCTAGCGGGGCAGACGGCGGGATCGAATTTTGAGAACGCGGTCGGCACCTTTCTGCGTACAACGATTCGGTCGATGGCGGCTGTGCAGCCAGGAAACTGGTTTGTCGACGTCGTGGGCTCCTCCCATCGTGCGAGTCACGTCGCTCGCTATGAGCCTTATCTTCACCTTGGGGATCTGGCGGTCGAAATCGAAAACAAGCCAACCCTCGCCGCGGTGCTGGGGAACTCTTATTCCATCGCGCCGGACATCCTCGTCACGCGAGATGCCTATAGCGATGAAGCGTTGAACGCCGAGTTGGAGTTCGTGGATGAACAGGCTGGTTTGCTTTCTCCCATGCGCGCATCCAATACGCAGCCTTCCTCTTCTCGGTTTCTGCATGCGGTTGTCAGCTGCAAATTCACTATGCGTTCGGACCGAGCACAGAACACGCGGAGTGAGGCGCTCAACCTGATTCGCAACCGTAAGGGGCGCGCCCCGCACATCATTGCGATTACCGCGGAGCCGATGATTTCGAGGATCGCCTCCTTGGCCTTGGGCACCGGTGACATTGACATGGTGTACCACGCTGCGCTTCCTGAACTGCGCAAAGCGGTGCATGAAGCAGGTTCGGAAGACGCTAAGGAAATTCTCGAAATGCTGGTGCACGGGCGACGGTTGCGCGATATTTCCGACATGCCCCTGGATCTGATCTCCTAAAAATTCCAAGAACGCCACTAGCTGCAAGAGAGAAGCAGCACGCATGAAAGAACCCCAGCGGTAAGCCGCTGGGGTTTGTTCAGTTAGGGGGTCCGAGCCCCGGAACTTAGCTAGTAAAAGTCGCCGGCCGGGGCAGCGGGTTGGGGAACCGCCGGGGCCTGCACCGGCGGGTGCTGCCCAATCTCATCCGGGCTCGGGGCGTCCAATCCAGCGCCAGGCTGACCGGCATCCGGTTGACCAGCGCCCGGCTGCCCAGCGTCCGGTGCACCCGGTTGCTCTGCCCCTGGGGCTCCGGGAGCGACCTCACCGGACTCCTCAGCTCGCGCATCCGGCGCCTTACGGGCCTTATCCTCCGAGCCCTCCGCGCCACGAGGCTTCTTGTACATCTGGTACTCAATCGCATCCGCGAAGCGGGAGGCGAAGATGTTCGTGAAGTGGTGCTGATCGCGGTAGGCCACCAGGTTGCCGATGATCGCCGGGCACCAGCCGTCCTTACAGAAGCCATCGGTGACATCCAGCAGCGTCACGTCCAGACCCGCATAGGCCTTGAACTGCGGGTCCTCCGGCAGCAGGGAGGCGTCCTGCGGGGTGCCGCACTCCGCGTTGATCTCCTCGATCTCCTCCGGCGTCGGGCGCCAACGGTCCCGCACGCCCGGGAAGTTCCGGCCACGCTCGGTGGCGGTGCGGGTGCCGTCCACCATCTCGCCCACGCACTCGCGCAGGTTGAATGGCACCGGGTCACCCATCTCCGGCGGCTGGATGTGCCAGGCGTTATCGCGCATCAGGTAGCTGTGGATGCCGTTCTCGGTGAACAGCTTCACCAGGTCCACGTACTCCGGCGGCACCTGCTCCGGCCCATTACCCGCGATATCCGACGGGCGGGTACCGGTCATCCACACGCCCTCGGTCGGCGGGTGGGCCAGGATGTGGTCCACAACCTTCTTCGACCAGGAACGGCAGGACGGGAAGTCCGAACCATCCCACTTCGTGATATTCGCGTTGACCGGGCAGCCCATCTTCAGGATCGGCATGAACTTCACGCCCTGGCGGCGGCCCACCTCGTCGAGGGCAGGGATGAAGTGCTCGGAATGGGAACCGCCAATCACGTACACCGTCCGCTCGGAGTTCAGATCACCGTAGGCGCATTCCTCCTCGGAGCGGTTGAAGTTCCGCTTCAGGATCAGGTGATCCTCCTCGAAGCCGATCTGGCAACCATCCGGCTGCGTCGGCGGCAGCAGCGGGCCCATCTCTTCGAACGGTGGGGCCAGCGGCTGGCGCGGTGGGACGAAGGCGTCGTTACTGAAGGCCAGCGGGCCAGGGTAGTTCTCGACGTTCGACGCCAGGCGCCAGAGTTCCTCGCCCTCCTCGACCTGGTTCTTCGCCACCACCGGGGCCGCGGCGACCACACCACCGGCGATCAGGATGATCACCATCGCATAGGCGGTCTTCGGCCACACGCGGATGGACTCCCACCAGTAGCTCGGGGTCCACAGCACGTGCGCGCGACGCGGGCGGCCGGTCTGACGCAGCGGGCGCTCGATGAAGCGGTTGGACAGCCACGCCATGACCACCGAGGCCGCGATGATGGCCACGCCGAACAGCGGCTGAGCCTGGGCGTCGTAGCCCGTGTAGGACACCAGGATGATCAGCAGCGGCCAGTGCCACAGGTACAGGGCGTAGGAGATCCGGCCCAGGAACTGCATGAAGCGGCTCTCCAGGATGCGGGTAACACCCACCGGCTTGCCGTTCTGCCCAGCCAGGATCACCAGCACTGCACCCACCAGCGGGAACAGCGTGCCCGGGCCCGGGAAGGTCTGGGCGCCATCCATGATCAGGCCGGTGGAGGCGATCATGATGAGGCCCAGCCAGCCGAAGATCTGACGCACCCACGTGTTCAGCGGCGGCACGATCGGCGCCGGCGGCTTCTCGCCGTGGTCGGAACGCGGCATGATCAGCATGCCCAGCAGGCCACCCAGTCCGATCTCCCAGAAGCGGGAGAAGGAGTGGTAGTAGTTCACGGCCTGATCCTGGCCGTGCTGGTACGTCGCGAAGGCGAAGGAAAGCACCGTGACTGCCGTGAGAATGACAGCCAAGGCCTTGCGGGAAAAACGTCGGAAAATGAGCGCGATCAGGGTGACCGCGATCAAGGAGGAGACGTAGATCTGCAGCTGCGCGGACATGCTCCACAGGTGCTGGAACGGCGAGACCGTGGAGCTGGCGGTGTTGTAATCACGGCCCGAAAACGCCAGCTGCCAGTTGGTGATGTAGGCCAGCGCGCCGACCGCGTCCTTAGATAGCTGCAGGTGCTGGATCCGCGGCATGAGCAGCAGCCCAGCCGCCAACGTCGCGCCGACGACTACCGCGAGCAGCGGGAAGAGCCGCCGGATGATGCGCACGAGCGACTGAACGAATGTCAGCCCCTTCGGGTTGCGCGCATTCGCGAGCTGGGAGCCAAAGAAAAACACACCTCCCAGCAGAAGGAAGACATCCACGCCCGAGGACACCTTGCCCACGAAGACGTGGAAAATCACCACGAGGGCGATCGCGAAACCGCGCAAGCCCTCGATATCGTTACGGAATCTTTTCCCACCTGTGCTGGCCATAGCCCCTTCATGCTATCGGGTGCCGGGCCGAACTCAGAAGAAGGCTCGCTGGTGGGGTGTGAGGAAGTGTCCTGCCCAAGCCCTGCAACGTCGGTGGCAGCGGCCGGAAAATGAGTGGGAGCAAGCGGACGCGAGGGGAGTGGACGGACGCGGGGTGGTGAGCGGCAGCTGGAGTAGCTAGCGGAAACGCACCTCGGCGAGCTCGATCGCCTCCGACGGATCCGGCTGCCCCTTCGCGATCTCGACGTAGCGGCCCGCGTGCTCGACCAGCCCCTGCTGTGCCTGCTCGCTCATCTCACGACGCACCTTCGCCGGTACCCCCGCCGCCAGCGACGCCGCCGGGATCTCCTGGTTTTCTAGGACGACGCCACCAGCCGCGATGAGGCTTCCGGAACCAACACGGGCACCGGAGAGGATCGTCGCTGACATGCCGACCAGGACGCCGTCGCCGATCTCGCAGCCGTGGACGAGGGCCTTATGCCCGACGGTGACGTCCGAACCGAGGACACAGGGGGAGTCGTGGTTCGCGTGCAGGACGGAGTTGTCCTGGATATTTGTGCGTTCCCCGATGCGGATCGGGCCGACGTCCCCGCGCAGGACGCAGCCGTAGAAGACGGAGGAATCGGCGCCGATCTCGACGTCGCCGATGATGGTCGCGCCGGGGGCGATATAGGCGGATTCGTGGATGCGTGGGCGAACGCCCTGGAAGGGAAGGATCAGTGGTGCGGTGCTCATGGTTCCCATCTTGCCCACTTCTGAACTAGCCCCCGAAAGTTGGACTGGTTT
>NZ_KV823496.1:0-25099 GCF_001815965.1 Corynebacterium sp. HMSC22B11
CTGAAAATCAGACACACTTTTTGCTACTTAACCCCCGCCAACCGATCCCACACAAGGCAACGCAAAAAGCCGGCCACATCCCACATGGAATGCAACCGGCTTCGTGCCGCGCTCGCGGTGGAAACTATCCCCTAAGGATTAGCCCTGACGAGCCTTGAAACGCGGGTCCTTCTTGTTGATGACGTAGACCTTGCCGTGACGACGCACAACCTGAGCGCCCGGCTTGTTCTTCAGCGACCGAAGGGACTTACGGACCTTCATCGGGCGCTCCTTTCTTTATAGATTTCTCAAAAGCTCGACACTTTCGCATCACTGCGAGCGCTGCGTGAAGCAGCACGTTCACACGTTCTTCACGCGCGGCAACGTGCCAAGCTGAAACACAACGACTGATTGTAGCGCCTGAACAGCCAGAAGCAAAAACGATTGACTAGCATGGACGCCCATGAACACCACCGCGCTGCAACGCCACATCATCGCCGAGCTCCACGCCAAGCCACATATCGACCCCGAGGCCGAGGTTACCGCACGTGTGAACTTCCTCGTGGATTATGCGCTCAGCACCGGAGCCAAGGGCTTCACTCTGGGCATTTCCGGCGGGCAAGACTCCACCCTCGCCGGCCGACTGTGCCAGCTCGCCGTCGAGGAACTCCGCCGCCGTGGCGCTTCAGCCGAGTTCTACGCGGTGCGCCTTCCTTACGGCACCCAGGCAGATGAGGAGGACGCCCAGGTCGCCCTGCGCTTCATCCAGCCGTCTCAGTCCGTCACCATCAATATTCAGGACGCCACCCTGGCCATCGCGAGCGCCGTCTCGGAAAGCCTCACGGGCGAGCCGGTGAGCGACTTCAACAAGGGCAATATCAAGGCCCGTCAGCGCATGATTGCCCAGTACACCCTGGCCAGCGAGACAGGCACCCTGGTGGTTGGCTCCGATCACGCCGCCGAAGCGATTACGGGTTTCTACACCAAGTTCGGCGATGGCGCCGCCGACCTAATGCCGCTGGTGGGGCTCAACAAGCGCCAGGGCGCTGAACTCCTGCGCCACCTGGGCGCGCCGGCGTCGACATGGGAAAAGATACCCACCGCGGACCTGGAGGAAGATCGCCCCATGCTCTCCGACGAGGAGGCGCTGGGAGTGACCTACGCGCACATCGATGACTACCTGGAGGGCAAGGACGTCCCTGCAGAGGCGGCGGAGCGCATCGAGCACCTGTGGCGGGTCAGCCGCCACAAGCGCACCACTCCCCCAGGGCCGGCGGACACCTGGTGGCGCGACTAGCCGCGGGGCACAGCACAGCCGCCGGACTCGCAGGCTCCCAGCCCCATGGCCCTGCCGATGCGGGCCCGATTGTGCGAGAACAGCCGGTAGCCCAGCGCGTAGATCGGCGAGAGCGCACAGATCAGCAGCATCCGACCCGCCAGGTGCACACCAAAGTTCCGCCCGTGGCGCCACAATGCCTCGCCGATAGCGCGGTGGCCCAGGGCCAGCGCGCCGTCGTCGCCCAAGTACACCGCGTGCTCGGCAATGTTGGTTCGCACGTCGGCGGGCTGGGACGGGTCATCGACGGAACCCGCCACGCAGCTCAGCCCCGGGGAGAGCCGGGTGAGAGTCTGGGCGAGGCGCTCGCAGACGGCGCAATGGGCGTCGTAAAAGAAAAAGGCCATGATGCCTAGAGCCTAGGCAAGAGCGGCTAGAAGAAGAAGTGGCTGCCGATG
Organism: Corynebacterium sp. HMSC22B11; assembly: GCF_001815965.1. Taxonomy (NCBI): domain Bacteria; kingdom Bacillati; phylum Actinomycetota; class Actinomycetes; order Mycobacteriales; family Corynebacteriaceae; genus Corynebacterium; species Corynebacterium sp. HMSC22B11. The sequence goes on from NZ_KV823496.1 coordinate 1,714, forward strand.
ATGACCACGAATCCCAGGTACCAGGCGATGAGCACGATCACCGGCTGGGCGACCCCGTGCCCCGTCGCTCGCCCCCGGTTGTGCGCCCTGCCGCGCACGAAACGAACCAACGTCATGAGGAATAGCGGCAGCGTCGCGATCCAGACCGCGATGCAGTAGATGCACAGGGCGCCGATCTCGAAGACGGCCTCGTAGGCGAGCCAGTGCACGAAGACCACGGCGAAGATCAGGCCCAGCAGCTCGCCTGCCCACATCCACTCGGGGAAGCGCACGCCCGCGGCCAGGGAGACGCCGAAGAAGGTCACCAGGGCGAAGCCAACTAGACCGATATAGGGGTTGGCGAAGCCGAAGGCGGAGGCCTGCGGAGAGGCCATGACGTCCGTGCACGACACGATCGCGTTGACCGTGCAGGCGGGGATGTAGCCCGGGTTGGACAGCAGCGTGACCTTGTCCTGCATGATCAGCGCGGAGAAGAACAACCCCACCGCGCCGAGCACCGCCATGAGGATGCCGAATGCTGGACTCGCCCCAATGGTTCGGGTTTTAGCAGTTACAGACTCAACACCAGCTTCAGCAGGCTCGACTGACGATCGCTTCGCCTCTGCGGAGGCAGTTGACATGGGGTCACCTTAAAGTTGAAAACGAGTACCCAGCAGTACGGTCCACCGGGTCATTGTGCGTGATTATATCCCGTTTGCAAGCCCCTCGACGAGACCGTCTATCGCAGCCTTCCACGACCGAAAACGCACCCTCCGTGACCTGACATTATATTCACATAAACACAGATCTTGGCATGTTTTTATACACGATTGGCAGAGTCGCGCATTGCCCAAGAATTCGTGATTGCATAGTCTCTGCAACATGTCTCAGTTCTTATACCGGGTAGGCAAAACGTCCTACCGCAAAGCATGGCCGTTCCTGGTCGCCTGGATCGTCATCCTCGGCGCACTCGGCTTCGGCGCCGCCACATACGCGAAAGACCCAAGCCCCACCTTCTCCATGCCGGACATGGACTCCACCGTCACCCAGGAGGAGATGAACGACCGCTTCGGCTCCGACGAAGATGCCATGAGTGTGCCCTCGGGCTCCGTCGTCATCCAAGCGCCGGAGGGCAAGAAACTGACCGACCGCGCCGTCATGGCAGACGTCGACGAGATGCTGGATGAGCTCAAGGCCACCGGCGAGCTGGCCGACCAGGAGTCCATCGTCAACCCTGTTCTCGCCGCCAAGGGCATGGAACAGCAGATGACGAAGGCGAAGGCCGCGCAGGGCATGCCGGAGGAGCAGATCAAATCCGACCTTGAGGCTCTCTCCCCGCTGAGTTCCGACGAAACCACCGGCACCGTCAGCATCACCTTCGACTACGACACCGTCCTTGAGGTCCCTTCGGACGCGCGCGATGCAGTAACCGACGTCCTTGCTAAGCACGACGACACGGACCTCACCGTGAAGTACAACGGCAACGTCTTCTCCGGGGCAAACGAAATGGACGGCACCGCCGAGCTGATCGGTATCGCTGTTGCTGCGGTTGTCCTGCTGGTGACCTTCGGCTCCCTCGTAGCGGCTGGGTTGCCGATCGTCGCCGCACTGGTCGGTGTAGGCGTGGGAATCCTCGGCATCCAGCTGGCCACGCTGGTCACCGACTCGATTTCGGACATGACCCCGATGCTGGCCTCCATGATCGGCCTGGCAGTGGGCATCGACTACTCGCTCTTCATCGTCGCCCGGTTCCGCAACGAGCTGATCTCCTCCTCGGGGCTCAACGATCTCTCGCCGAAGGAGCTGGCGGAAGAACTGCGCACGATGAGCGTGGACAAGCGCGCCCACGCCATGGGCATGGCGCTGGGCACCGCGGGTGGCTCGGTTGTTTTCGCTGGCGCCACCGTGCTGATCGCACTGGCCGCTCTGTCAATCATCGGCATCCCGTTCCTGACGGCCATGGCCTTCGCGGCGGCAGCCACCGTGCTGGTCGCTGTGCTGGTCGCGCTGACCTTCCTGCCCGCACTCCTTGGCCTGCTCGGTACGCGCGCGTTCGCGATCCGCATTCCTGGCCCCAAGGTTCCCGACCCAGAAGACGAAAAGCCCACCATGGGTCTCAAGTGGGCTCGCCAGATCCGAAAGCGCCCATGGACGACCCTGGTGGCAGGAGTGGTTCTGCTGGGCATCTTGGCGATCCCCGCCACGGGGCTGCGCCTGGCAATGCCAACCGATGGCACGGCAAAGCTGGGATCCCCGCAGCGCGATGCCTACGAGATGACCGCAGAGAAGTTCGGGGATGGCCGCAACGCCCCCATGATCGCGTTCGTGGATACCGCCAACGTCGATGCGAAGGACCGTCCCGCCGCTTACCAGGAGCTGCTGCAGGACTTCTCCAGCACTCAGGGCGTCGTGAATGCCCAGATCATCGCCACGACAGAGAACCAGGACGCCGCCCAGGTGCTCATCACCCCGGAGACCGGCGCAACCGATGAGGCGACCACCGAGACTCTCGAGCGCCTCCGCGAATTCAAGGGTTCCTTCGAGGAAGAAACTGGTGGAACCTTCGGCATCACCGGCATCACCCCGATCTTCGATGACATTTCTGAAAAGCTCTCGGACGTGCTCGTGCCCTATATCGCCATTGTTCTGGGCCTGGCGTTCATCGTTCTGACCCTGGTATTCCGTTCGCTCTGGGTGCCATTTATCGCGGCAATCGGCTTCGGCCTTTCCATGGCCGCCACCTTCGGCGTGACCGTGGCGATCTTCCAAGAGGGTATGTTCGGCCTGATCGACGATCCCCAGCCGTTGCTGTCCTTCCTGCCGATCATGCTCATCGGACTGACCTTTGGTCTGGCGATGGACTACCAGGTGTTCCTGGTCACTCGTATGCGCGAAGGTTATGTCTCGCGCGGCAAGGAAGCTGGCAACGCCGTGGCCAATGGATACAAGCATGGTGCGCGTGTGGTGACCGCTGCTGCGCTGATCATGATTTCTGTGTTCGCGGCATTCATGCTGATCGATGAACCCTTCATTAAGGCCATGGGCTTCGCCCTTGCGGCAGGCGTTCTGCTGGACGCCTTTGTGGTTCGCATGACGCTCATCCCGGCAACCATGTACCTACTGGGTGATCGCGCGTGGTCGATCCCAGGCTGGCTAGACAAGATCCTGCCGAACCTGGACATCGAGGGTGAGAAACTCCATCAAAAACATTCCCAGGCGCAGGTGAAGGCTACGGTATAAGCCATGGATTACCGGGAAGTAAAAAAGGCCGCGACGCGGCGGTCAATCTCCGAGGCGACGGTTCAACTGATGCTGGAGCACCCGGACAGGATGCCGACCGTCGCCCAGATTTCGGATCGAGCTGATATCTCGGTTCGCACCTTCCACAATTACTTCGCAGATACCGATGAGGCGATTTTCGAGTTCCTCCGCCAGACCTTCGACAAAATCAGTGACCAGATCAATGCGCTTCCTGAACAGTGGACAGCGGCCCAAGCGATGGAAGCGATCGTCTCTGACGCGTTGAATGACGACGGCGTGGAGCTCTACTCCGCGTCCACCTTGGTGTTAGTAGGCAGCAACCCTAGTTTTCGTTCGCACCGCCCACCCAGCCAGGAAACCGTCACCGAGATTTCCGCCTCCATTGTTAAGGCCCTCAAGAACAGGATCCCCGGGGCAACGGATTTCGATGCACAGGTTCTGATTGGTGCCTACTCCGCCGCCAGTGGGGTCGCTATCAGGGAATACCTGGACCGGCCGGAGCCTCGCGATCCTGAAGAGGGCCGCGAGCTCATCCGCCGGGCTTTCCAGCTGCTCCGCGACTACGAGTAACACCTCATCTTCCTGAGGGAAGTTGCTGCCACCGCATGGCCGCGCTGGCAGCAACAGATATGTGCCACTCCAAGGTTGGGGTGGCGTTTTCTTTGTGCCCATGCGACACCCAGCGTGAGTGAACCGAGGTCACGAAGCTTAAGGTTGAGCAATAAGCAGACTGTGGACATGAAGGTCACAGCTGATCGAGCCGCTCAACAACACCGCGCTGTATTTATTGGCAGCCCCGGTGCCATGCTTCGAAAGGATTGCCATGACGGATAACTCGGACCAGAACGTGGGTCAATCACCCCAACCGGAGCCGGAATCTACCCCGCACCAGGAGGGGGTTCCGACCTCCCACACCAATGGGGTGTCAGCAGCCGGGCAGCCCTCCGAGTCACACGGGCCGGAAGAAAACGCCCGCGCCAGCTACTGGCGTGCTGACCCTGCCCAATTTTCGCCGGCGCAGCCACCCCAACAGCCCCACATGGCACCACCCCAACAGCCTTCATACAGCGGCGCACCGCTGCCTCCCCAGCAGCCGGGCGCTCCGATGGCACAGCAGTACCCGGTCGGCGTTCCTTACTCCCCTGGCATGCCCGGCTCCCCCGCCTACCCTGCGCCACAGAAGCAGCCTTCGAAGTTTGAAGCGTTCGTTTTCGGTCCGGCAGGTGCACGACGGCGCCTCGGTGGACTGAAGGTATGGCGATGGAGCGCCTTCACCTTCTTTATTATCTCGCTGCTCGTTGGGCTTTTTGGCTTCGAACTACTCGACGGCGTCTTTGAATCGCCATCGGTACTTGCCGACGTGTCATTCCTCGCAGCGTGGGCAGTCATCGCCACCGGATTCTTCGGGATGTGGGCCTCGGGCATGATGATGATTCTGTGCAGCATCGGCGAACGCATTCAGCAGCAGAACACCCCCGAAACCTAAAGCTGCCTCCCCCTTGACAAGGCTGACGGGCACCTGACCCCCGCAGCACCGAGCACAGTCCAGCGAGTCAGGTCCCTCCGAAACACGAAAAACCTCCGGTCGATAAGACCGGAGGTTTTCTCTCTGTGGAGCTAACGGGATTCGAACCCGTGACCCCCACACTGCCAGTGTGGTGCGCTACCAACTGCGCCATAGCCCCTTGGTGCGGATCTAAAGATACCCCACCAGAACACAGCCCACCAAATCGGTGACCGTGAGAACCACCGAAACGGCCCTCACGCTGCAGTTATTTATTTCTTGACCACGTCCGGGACCCAGGACTGCGGCATTCCGTCCTTGCCGGTCTTAATGTCGAGCTTCTGGCCATCCACCAGGACGATCGGCGAGGACACCTGGCCAACCTTCTTCTTCAGGACCTTCGCGTTGGCCTCGCCAACCTCGACGCCCTTATCCTCCAGCTCGCCATTCTTGATCTTCTCGATCAGCGAAGCGTCCAAGTCATATGCCGAAGCAGCCTGCGCCAGGTCCTCGTAGTCCCAGGTCCGTGCAACGGTCTCCTGCTCGAGCATGGTGTAGTTGTGGAAGTTCCAGAACGCCTTGACGTTGCCGGTCTCAGCGATGGCGTATGCCACCGCAGCACCACGGGTCGACGGACCACGACGGCCGTCGTCCAGGAAGTTCAGGAAATTAAAACGAACCTTGAGCTTGCCATCGGAGACGGCCTGCTTGACGTCCTGGTGGTCTGCTTTCACCAGGTGGGAGCAGTACGGGCAGGAGAAGTCCTCGTAGATGTCAGCGACGGGGGCGTCCTTATCGACGTTCTTCGAAGCCAGCTCGACGACATTGTCCTTCGCGGTGATGGTGAAGTTGACGTCTTCCTGTGGCATGTTCGCCGCGATGTCCTCCTTCGACCCGCCGCGGGTGACGACGATGCCGATAACAACAGCCGCGATCACCAGGACCGCGACGATCGTCCACATGAAACCGCTGCCACCCTTTTGATCGGGGGCCTTGATCTTCTGGCTCACTAAAACTTCCTTTCGGACCTTCACATGCGCGCCATTCGCCGGGTGCGGGGGCGCCCAAATGGACGGCCGGTTCCCGGCCTATCGTGGCTAACCCTAGTGATCTTAAAGTCACAAAATCCACTTGGGAGACCCCAAAACCCCAGGTTGACAGGAAGCTGTTACCCACCGCCATAAGCTGCCAGAGTTCCCACAGCTTCACCTCGCCTCACCTTCCCCGCAGTGGCATACATGTTATTGACAGGAATTTTTGACCTTCTGGCAAGTGATGCAACTCACCGACGTATGTTTAGACCATGGAAGAACAAACTTTTGCCTCACAGTTGAATGATGTGTTGGGCACAATCTCGGGCTTCGTGTGGGGACCCTGGCTGCTCATCCCCCTCCTCTTCGGCACCGGTCTGGTCCTCACGATCCGCATGCGCGGCGTCCAGTTCCGCAAGCTCGGTGTCGCTCTCCGTCACGGGCTCCTGGACCGCGACGACGAAGGCGGCGAGGGTGATATCTCGCAGTACCAGGCCCTGACCACAGCGCTGGCCGCGACCGTGGGCGTGGGCAACATCGTCGGTGTTGCTACCGCACTGTCCATCGGTGGCCCCGGCGCCCTGTTCTGGATGTGGGTCACCGGCCTGGTCGGCATGGCGTCCAAGTACGCCGAGGCCTTCCTGGGCGTTCGTTTCCGCACCACGGATAAGAAGGGCAACATCTCCGGTGGCCCGCAGCGCTACCTGGAGCACGGCATCAAAGGTGGGCTCGGTAAATTCCTCGCCTGGTTCTTCGCGATCGCCGCGGTCATCGCTTCCTTCGGCATCGGTAACCTCACCCAGGCTAACGCTGTGGCCGAGGGACTGAAGGACACCTTCGAGATTGATCCACGCCTCACCGCGGTCTTCCTCTTCGTCGGTGTCGGCGCGGTGCTGATGGGCGGCATCAAATCCATCGGTACGGTGACCTCCGGCTTCGTGCCGATGATGATCGTGATCTACCTGGGCGGCGGCATCATCGTGCTCATCAAGCACGCCGCCGAGATCCCTGCTGCGTTCGGCATGATCTTCAGCGACGCCTTCACCGGTACCTCTGCGGTGGGCGGGTTCATCGGCTCCTCCATCATCATCGTGATGCAGATGGGCTTCGCGCGAGGCATCTTCTCCAACGAGTCCGGCATGGGTTCCGCTGCAGTTGCAGCCGCTGCGGCGAAGACTTCCCACCCAGTGCGCCAGGGGCTGGTCTCCATGACCCAGACCTTCATCGACACCATCATCGTGGTCACCATGACCGGCCTCGTCATCGTGACGACGGGCGTGTGGGAACTCGGCGCCGACCAGGCGGGCGTGATGACCGCACGTGCTTACTCCGCCGGCCTGGGCTCCGACTGGGGCGGCATGATCGTCTCCGTGTCGGTGGTCTTCTTCGCCTTCTCCACCCTGCTGGGCTGGTCCTACTACGGTGAGCGCAACGCGCAGCGCGTCTTCGGCGACTGGGCATCGCCCATCTACCGCATGCTCTTCACCTGCGTCGTGGTGGTTGGCGCAACGACGGAGCTGGAGCTGGCCTGGACCTTCGCCGACCTCGCGAATGGCCTGATGGCGCTGCCTAACCTGATCGGCCTGCTGATCCTCTCCGGCCTCATCGCCCGGGAGACGAAGGCTTACCTGGACTTCGACCCCACCCTGCGGGCCACGCCGGAGCAGGTGGAACAGTTCCTCATCGAATCTGGCAACCCGTGGCGCACGGACCCGCACAAGACCATCGACATTCCCCACGAGGCGCCGAGCGCCAAGTAAGGCTTAGCCACTAGCTCCCAGCTGGCCGGGTGGCACCGCGGCCAGCGATGACAAAAGGTCGGCGCCACCATCACGGTGGGGCCGACCTTTTTGCGTTGCCGACTGCTTCTCCCCTACCTCGCCCTCTACTGAAAGGTGCGCTGCATTGGGGAGGTAATCGACTACTGCTTAGCGTCGAAAGTGACCTTCACGGAAGCGGTGCTCTGCTCGTTGTCGTCCTCATGGACCTCAGTGCTGACGACGTAGCGATCACCGGTCTTGACGACCTTAGCGTCACGCTCCTGCTGGTCGGAGGTCTCCCACTCCTTGCCGTCGACATTGAGGCTGAGCCCGTCGAGGGTCGGGTTGTCCCCCTCGATGATCTCAACGTCGAGCTCGGTAGCCCCATCGCCAGCCTCGTACTTCAGCTCCTGCTTACCGTCGTCCGTGTCACGCTCAACCTTCACGGGGGCGAACTCGCCGTCAACAGGCTTGCCATCGAGCAGAATCTTCGGCTGGCTCAGGTCAGAGTTCTCATCAGCGGCATCCGTCGTGGCCGTGGACTCGTCCGCCTTCGCGGAATCCACCGCGTCGCCAGCCTTCTCGGTCGCGGAGCTAGCAGCGTCGCCTGCCTGCTCGGTGGCATTGTTGACCGTCTCCTCGCCGGAGTCACCACACGCTGCCACACCCAGCAGTAGAGCCGGGGCGGCAACGGCAGCGGTCAGCGACTTCAGAACATTGCTCTTAGCGGTGTTAGTCATAATCCCACGCTAACAGAGTTTTCCCTTTTCCCTCCGAAACCATATCGGGAATCAACAGTGAATCAGGGCGACTTTTGGACTCAGTGGCAACGCCGAGCTAGATCAGCAAAGAGCCAAAAAGGAATCCAAAAGCCACCGCGATCGCAATGTTCACCACACCCGGAATCATGAACGGATGGTTGAAGACCGCCTTACCCACACGCGTCGAGCCAGTGTCGTCCATCTCGACCGCCGCGAGCAGGGTCGGGTAAGTCGGGAGCACGAAGAGCGCGGACACGGCCGGGAAAGCCGCGATCGCCGCAACCGGGCCGACCCCAAGCGCCAGCGCCGTGGGCATCAGCGCCTTTGCCGTCGCAGCCTGCGAGTACAGCAGGGCCGCAGCGAAGAAGAGAACCACGGCGAGCAGCCACGGCTTGGTGCTGAGGGTTGCCCCGGCCACATCCGTGATCTCGTCGATGTGCGCGTTCACGAAAGTCGTCCCCAACCAGGCCACACCGAGGACACACACGCAGGCAGACATCCCCGAACGGAAAGTGGCCATCTCCAGAATCCGGCCCGGCTCCACGCGACAGAACACAGTGATAGCCATCGCCGCGGCAAGCATGATCGACATGATCGCCTCGGTGCGCGGCAGGGTCGGATCGGCAATAACCTGCAGGTTATCCGAGATCAACGCCGCGTAGCTGACCACTGCAACGATGGCGAGTAGGAAGATCAACACCGAAGCCTTAGCGCCCGGCTTCTCGGTGTACTGCACCTTTCCCCGGAACTTCACCAGACCCTTCTCCTTGCGCTCCAGGTAGACGGGGTCCTCCGAAAGCGGAGTACCGAGCCAGTTAGCAACGAAGCTGGTGATAATGACCGCAAGGAAAGTCGAGGGAATCGCGATCCCGAGCAGGGTCAGATACCCCACCCCCATCGGTTCCAGGATCGAGGCCAGGAACACCACGGCCGCGGAAATCGGGCTGGCGGTGATAGCCATCTGCGAGGCCACGACCGCGATCGATAGCGGCCGCGACGGGCGAATCTCGTTTTCCTTGGCGACCTCCGTGACCACCGGCAAAGCGGCGAAGGCAGTGTGCCCGGTGCCCGCGAAAAGCGTCAGGAAATAAGTGACCATCGGAGCAAAAAGGGTGAGGCGCTTCGGCTGCCTCCGCAGCAGCTTATCGGTCTGCGCGACGAGCCAATCCATGCCCCCGGCCGCCTGCATCGCAGCGATCGCAGCGATGACGGACATAATGATGCCGATGACGTCGAAGGGGATATCGTCGCCAGTCACCGGCGCGCCAGCGATCGCCAGAGCGATCACCCCGAGGCCACCGGCAGCACCGATCGCGATGGAACCGTACCTCGCACCGAGCACGATGGCTGCGAGGACGATCAGTAGGTGAACCCAAATCATGGTGGCATTTCTTTCAGCTCAACGAGGGTTCGGCTTCCACTCGCCCACTAACCGCAGTACCTATGCGGAGCAAAAGGAAGTTCATAGAACGCTATGAATCGCACAACAATGAGATGAAATGCGCCCTCGGGAACCCGAGAATAACACGGAAAATAAAGTCCACTAAGCCTCAGAAAAACAAGACAACCATAATGTGCGACGCGTCACCATATCGAATTTTAAAAAACGCAATAAGGTCACATAAGCCGGAAAATCGGGACAATCCAGCAGGTCAGGCAATAGTTCAGAGAACATCTCCTCAACCGACCGAGCCCGATCACAAAAAGCCACTTCTCTAAAAGTGACCCCAGTAACAGTGGTGATAAATCACCATTTATCCATGGTTGCGGAAACATCACGCTTGCCCTAATTTCAGGCAGCTTCTTTTAGGAATACCCCCAGGAACTTCCTCACAGCACCCCAGAGCCCTGAACGGCAATTCCCCCATTCCTCCCCGCTCGGTGGCCCCTTTGGCGCGCCAGCCCGTCCCACCGCACTCCGGTCGTAATGTCCATCGGTCTAGCCAGTCAGACCTGAGTCGGTAGCCGGGCTGCTAGCCTGGAGTCATTCATAAAGAGAAGGCGAGAGACAAGCTCGACGACCCTTCAGCAACCTACCGACGTGCAAGGTGCTCCAGCTTGAACGATGAGTCTTCTTTTTATGTTGTTTCCAGCCGATCAACATCAAGGAGAAGACATGCGCGGCGAGATTTTTTACGACACCGGCGAGCTCAAATATTTCGGTGGTACGACCACCGATCCGCAGACGGGGCATGTCTACCGCGAGGGTTACGGCATCGAATACTACCAGGACGGCATGCCGAAGAAGGTTGGGACGTTCCAGCGCAGGGGGTTGGTCTACGGCTGCGAGTTTTACCCCAATGGTCGCCTCAAATCGGTCGCGACTTACAACGACCCGGACGATGGGCAGTACTATGGCCCCTCCTACCCCGTGACCGGAACCTTCTTCGACGAGGAGGGTCAGGTTCTCCACTCCGGGCCATTCACCATCTCCAAGTCTGGAATCGGCTGGCCGCGAGTGATCGAACCCGAAGGTTATGGTTCCTTGGACTAACTGCGGGCCGCCCCGCAGCGCCGAAATATGAGGCAGGATCCATCAGAGTATTCACCAATTTAACCGCGCAGGAACGGCAAAACCCCTGGTCACTGTGACCAGGGGTAAAGCCAATCGTGGAGCCGGCGGGAATTGAACCCGCGTCCTTCGCGACTTCGCCAGGGCTTCTCCGTGCGCAGTTCGCTGTCATCTCTGCTCGACTCTCCGGGTCACGCGAACTAGCCCGGATGATGAGCCCAGTCACTCTAAAAAGTCCCGTGCAGCTCGAGTAACCTAGCTGCACAGCAAGCCTCTTTAAACGATGCCGGGTGCTAAGCCAGAGGCTAGCTTAGGCCGACAGACACGCGGTCGCTGAATTAGGCAGCGAGGGCGTAGTCGCGCTGAGTGTTCTCGGCGCTTAGAAATCGCAGCGACGCTTACGGTGGTCATCTGCCTTCACCGGCACGCTTCCCCTAGCTCAATGCACGAAGTCGAAACCATGTCGGCCCCATACAAGCCTGCTGCGGAAGTTGCGTCTCAGCAGGATGGTTCAGATTACTGCATTTTCCGCTTTTCGTAAAGCGCGTTCAATGCCGTTGCCATCTTTTGCTGCTGCCAGTGCAACTTTTCCTTCTGCGACCGCCGCGCGTTGCGCACCGCGATGATTCCGACGACAATGCCCACCACGATCGGTAACCAGAACTTCGGGTGGTCCAGCAGCCATACAAGCCAGTCGGGCAACTCGGGAAGTGTCGGCAGGCTGGGAAAGTTAATCTCGGGCCATGGGATGGTGGGCCAGTTGATGTCCGGCCACGGAATCTTTGGCCAGCGGATCTCCGGCCAGTCAATATCTGGCAACAGCCCCAGCAGGAACTCAATGACGGCGATGATGGGCGTGAGAATCAGCCCGATCAGCCACACCAAGAACTTGGTCACAACCGGGGCCAGGAGAACGGCCAGGATGGCCCACCCACTCTTGCCGAGCCCGCCGAGCAGCGGATAGAGCCAGCGCCGGACGGGCGAAGCCTCCATCTTCGCGGCACGCTCCGCGGCAGGAGTACCGGCCGGTGGATCGAAGAAGATGAAGGAGTCCTTGGTTTTCACCCCGACCTGAATGAGGTGCCGGTCGAGCGCGGCGGTATCCAACTTCAGCATCGCAGGGGCCGCGGATACCCCAGGGTCGAGCGAATCAGAGTACTTTCCGTCGGCCACCTGCTTGGGGTCACGCCCCGCCGGCGCCAGCCGGACCTTTCGTTGGCTCAGGCTGCGTTCCCGATAGACGGGCACACCGTGCTGAAGCACGACCACGGGAGGCGCCTCGTATTCGAGAAATGACTGCCACTTCTCGGCGATCTTTCCCCGTACCCCACCATCAGGGCTTCCTTTCTCCCCTTCGGTTCCGGCTGCGGTCCGCTGCTCCGCAGGCCGCGGCGCGGGCAGCTCCCCCACCTCGATCTTTGCGCCGTCCGGTGATTCAAGCTCGTAAAACCCTTCGGAGCTGGCCACCGCGTCAGGTTGAGTGTCGCCCTCCTTCGGCAGCGGGAACCCCGGGTCAACGCTCCGGAGCTCAGCCGAGTGGCCAACACAGACCTCAATCAACCCCAGGCTCGGGTGCCTAAGCTGCCAATGTTCCACGGCTGTTCTCCCCTTCGTCTCGAGGCCGGCGGCAGCTAGCCCTTCATCCCCTTGATCTTGCGCCCCAGCTCGCGGACCACTTCGCGCTCCTCGGTGCGGCGCTTGATGTCCTGGCGCTTGTCGTAGTCCTGCTTACCGCGGGCCAGGGCCAGCTCGCACTTGAGCTTGCCGTCGACGAAGTACAGCTGCAGCGGAACCAGCGTGTGGTTGCCGTCGCGGACCTTGCCCATCAGCGAGTCGATCTCGCGGCGGTGCAGCAGCAGCTTACGCACGCGACGCGGGGTGTGGTTCCAGTAGTTGCCGCGGGAGTACTCCGGGATGTGAAGCCCCCGCAGCCAGACCTCGCCGGCATCGATGGTGGCATAAGCGTCCACGAGGCTGGCCTTGCCCTCCCGCAGGGCCTTGACCTCCGTGCCGACGAGCACCACGCCGCACTCGTAGGTGTCGAGGATGTGATAGTCGTGGCGCGCCTTGCGGTTGGTGGCAATGACAGCCGGGCCCCCGCCACGTGGTGCGGAGGCCTTCTTCCCCTTCGATTTCCCGGAGTCCACCGGGGTGCTCTTCTTAGCCATGATTGCTCACACGTTACCAGCCGTGCTTCCGGCAAAGCAGTCGAGCCGAGGCCGAATGCGCCCGGCCAAGAGGAAGCAGAAGGGCCAGCCGATCCCCTATCAGCCAGCCCCGCCAAACAAAACGCTAGTTCTTGACGTACCAGCGCAGCGTGATCTGCGCGGTAATCGCCGCCACCGCGGCACCAATGATGACGAGGATCGGGGCCATCAGCCAGATATCGGCGGTGGTGATCTTCGCAACCAGATTGGCCCGGTAGACCGAGTCCAGCGCCTTGTCCACCACCAGCGCCTTGCCAGCGAGCATTCCGCCCACCGCGATGACCGCACCGATGACCGCGCCGATGATGGCCTCCAGCACGAACGGTGCCTGGGTGTACCAGCGGGACGCGCCCACCATGCGCATGATGCTGATTTCCTCCCGGCGCGAGTACGCCGCGATCTGCACCATGTTCACGATCAGGAAGATCGCGGCCACCGCCTGCACAGCGGCGACGAAGAACGCCGCGTTACGGATGGAGTCCAGGTTGCGGGTCGCTGCCTGCAGGTCCTCGCCCTGATCGACGACGTCCTGGACGACCGGGTTATCGCGCACCGCGTCGATCGGGGCGGTGTCGGTCGGATCCTCCAGCCGGACGTGGAAGGCCGCCGGGAAGGCGTCCTTGCTGGTCTGCTCAACCAGACGCGGGTCGGAGTCCTGGAATAGTTCCACGAACCGGTCGTAGGACTGCTGCTTATTGCGGAAGGTGACGGACTTGACGGCCTCGTCGCCCTCCAGCTGCTCACGGAGCTTGGCGCACTCCGGCTTTGCGCACTCCGGGTCCTCGACCGAGACCTCGTCCTTGAGCTGAACCATGACCTCGATGCGGTCGATGTAAATGTCCTTGGTGCGCTCGGTCATCGTGGTCATGAGGAAACCGGTGGCCAGCAGCGCCAGGGAGATCGCGGTGGTGATGATCATCGCGATCGTCATGGTGGCGTTGCGGGTCAGGCCACCGAAGGCCTCGCGGGTGATGAAGTTACTTCGCATAAGTATTTAAACCTTCCTCGTTGCCCCGGCTTAGTGGCCGACGCCGTACATGCCGCGAGCGTCGTCGCGCACGAGTTCACCGTTGTGCAGTTCGATGACGCGCTTGCGCATGGAGTCGACGGCGACGTCGTCGTGGGTGGACATGACGACGGTGGTGCCCTGCTGGTTGATGCGGTTGAGCAGGTTCATGATCTCGGCGGAGGTATCCGGGTCAAGGTTTCCGGTCGGCTCGTCGGCCAGCAGAACGAGCGGGCGGTTGACGGAGGCGCGGGCGATAGCGACGCGCTGCTGCTCGCCGCCGGAAAGTTCGTGCGGGAAGCGGTTCTCCTTGCCCTGCAGGCCCACGGTCTCGAGGGCAGCCGGGACCAGCTTCTCGATGTCCGGGCGCTTCTTGCCGATCACCTCCAGGGCGAATGCGACGTTCTCGAAGACCGTCTTCTTCTGGAGCAGACGGAAGTCCTGGAAGACGTAGCCGATGCGCTGGCGCAGCTTCGGGACTTCCTTATCCTTCAGCGCGTTGACATGGAACCCGGCGACATGCAGGTCACCAGAGTCCAGCGCCTCTTCGCGGACCATGAGCTGCAGAAACGTAGACTTTCCGGAACCGGAAGGGCCAATAAGAAAGACAAACTCGCCCTTTTCGATCTCTGCGGAAATATTCTGGAGCGCAGGCCGGGTTGAGGTCCGGTAGCTCTTGGAAACGTTATCGAAAGTGATCACGGCTCTAACCTTAGCGAACCAAAGATGAAACTGTTACAGAAGGGAAGCGTGTGACTGCCGAGAAGACAGCGAACAAGCACAGCGACCAGAAAACCGACCGCAGCGAAGAACACCACGAGGAACACGCGCCTGAGAAGGTTGGCGGTTTCCTCGGCTGGGTGGAGCGCGTCGGCAATAAACTGCCAGAACCCTTCTGGCTCTTCGTCATCATCGGCGGACTCGTCCTCGTCAGCTCCTGGCTGGGCTCACTGGCCGGGCTGAGCGCGAAGGACCCCGAATCCGGCGAAACCGTCGTCGTGAAGAACCTGCTCTCCGCCGAGGGCTTGTCTTCCATCGTCTCCAACGCGGTCGAGAACTACACAAGCTTCCCGCCGCTCGGGCTCATCATCACCGTCATGCTGGGCGTGGCCATCGCGGAACACTCCGGTCTGATCGCCTCGACGGTGCGCGCGGTGGTGAGCAAGGTGGGTCCGAAGAGCCTCACCTTCGTCGTGGCGCTGGCTGGTGTGACCGGCTCAGTCGCCTCGGACGCCGTCTACGTCATCCTCATCCCCATCGGTGCGATGAGTTTCCGCGCGATGGGGCGCTCCCCCATCGTCGGTGCGATGGTCGCCTTCGCCGCCTCCTCGGCGGGCTTCAACTCCTCGCTGGTCCTCAACATCACGGACGTGCTGCTCGCAGGCATCTCCACCTCGGCCGCCAACATCGCGGACGCCGAGTACGTGGTCTCCCCGCTGGCTAATTACTTCTTCGTCATGGCTTCCGCGGTCGTCCTCGCGCTGATCATCACCGCGGTCACGGAGCTCTATATCAATAAGAAGGCTCTCGAGCTGGTCGACCACGATCGGATCAACTACGAGGAGCTGACCTTCGGCAATGCCGAGCACGTCGACTCCGAGGGCAGCGCGGCCCTCGACAAGGACGCCAAGGACATGACGAAGGACGAGCTGGAAGCAGACCTCGCCCTCAGCGAGAAGGAGGTCCGCGCCCTGAAGTGGACCGGCGTCGCCGCCGTCGTCTTCTTCGCAGCGTACTTCGCCGCCCTGTTTGTCCCGGATTCCCCGCTGCAGGGCGAGGGTGGCGCGGTCATGGAAAGCCCCCTGATTACGGACGTCGGTGTCCCCATCGCGGTCGGTTTCTTCCTGCTCGGTGTGGTCTACGGCCTGGTCGCCAAGACGCTGACCAAGTGGCACCAGGTGCCGGAGTGGATGGCCCGCGGTCTAAAGACGCTGCTACCGATGATGGTGCTCTTCTTCGCCGTCGCCCAGTTCCTAGCGTGGTTCACCGAGTCCAACCTGGGCTCCTGGACCGCGATCACCGGCGCGGAGATCCTGCAGAAGGCGGACCTGCCCCCGCTGCTGCTCTTCGCCCTCTTCGTCCTGCTGGTCGCGGGCCTGAATCTGCTGATCACCTCGGGCTCTGCGCAGTGGGCTCTGATGGCCCCGATCGTGGTGCCGATGTTCATGTACCTGGGCTACGCCCCGGAGGTCACCCAGATGCTCTTCCGCATGGGTGATTCGCCGTCGAACATCATCACCCCGATGAGCCCCTACTTCGCGTTGGCGCTGACCTTCTTGCAGCGTTACTACTCGCGCTCGGGCATCGGCACCCTGATGTCTCTCGCGCTGCCCTATGCAGCTGCGATGATCTTTGGCTGGTTCCTCTTCTTCGTCGTCTGGTGGCTGCTCGGCATCCCGCTGGGCCCGGGCACCGCGATGAATTACCCGGCCTAAACGCCCGGTCCCGCCGGCTCGCCTTCCGGCGGGCCGCCCTTCACACCGCGCACACCCCGTACCCGGGGCGTGCGCGGTATTTATTTCACTTGCTGAAACAATCCCGAAAAGAGCGTAGATTTGGGTCATGTGGAATGACACGGCTTCCCCCGCGCGGTGCAACACCGGGCAAATCGCCCGGTACAGCCCCCAGTACCGCGGCGCGTTGAGCCGGGTCGCTCAAACCCGGCTGCGCGCGCTATCCCGCGATCGTCGCCGTCGCCCCGGCGACCGCCCGCCCGTTCTCGCTGTCTAAGACCGCCCCTGCCCCGGCAGCCGGTCCCCTCCTGCCCTGCCCGTTCGAGGCCTTCTTTTCGGCTCCCCAAAAACCGCAGTGGAGCCAGGCCACAACGGGAAACCCCTCACATAGAGAGACAGCGACCATGACTTCCTACGAGGAGAACAGCAAGAACACCACACACCAGGACCTCGCGCCAAACAAGGACATGGAGGGCCTCGTCGACGTCGCCATCGAACAAGCCGACACCTGGCTGGAGGTCAAGGAAACAGCCCCGGCCACGAAGCAGCTGGCCGACATGGTTCACGACCCACACGGCGTGGAGTTCACCTTCAGCTTCGTCGACCGCGTGGCCCGACCGGAGGACAACAAGGTCGCGGCCGAAGAGTTCGCGAAGATCGCCTCCCCCTTTAAGCGCACCGACCCGGCCCCGGCATTCCTCGGCCTGATCGACACGATCCTGGTCACGGCGGGCTCCATCGCAGCCCCGATCTTGCCGAACGTCGTGATGCCCATCGCGCGAAAGTACCTGCGCTCCACCGTCGGCCACCTGGTGTTGGACGCCGGTTCCGAGACATTGGACGCGATGCTCGACGATGCCCGGGAGAAGGGATTCACCCTCAACCTGAACCTGCTGGGCGAGGCCGTCCTCGGCGAGGCGGAGGCCAAGCGACGCCTCCAGCAGACCATCGACCTGATCCGGAACCCGAAGGTGGAGTACGTCTCCGTCAAGGCCAGCTCCGTGGTCTCCCAGCTCAACCACTGGGACTTCCGCGGCTCCGTCGATCGGCTGAAGGACCGCCTGCGTCCGCTGTACCGGGAGGCCAAGCGCGCGGGCCAGGAACGGTCCGGCAAGCCCACCTTCGTCAACCTCGACATGGAGGCCTATGAAGACCTCGACCTCACGCTGGAGCTATTCACCGAGCTTTTCGCCGAGGAGGAGTTCCTCGACCTAGAGGTCGGCATTGTACTGCAGGCCTACCTGCCGGATTCCTTCGAGGCCCTCCAGCGACTAATTGAATTCGCGAAGCAGCGCGTGGCCCAGGGTGGCGCGAAGATCAAGGTGCGCCTGGTTAAGGGCGCGAACCTCTCGATGGAGCGGGTGGATGCGGAGATGCACAACTGGCCGCAGACCCCTTATCTGACGAAGGCGGAGGTCGACGCCAACTACCTGCGCCTGATCGACTGGGTGCTGAACCCGGAAAACGCGCAGGCCATCCGCATCGGCGTGGCCAGCCACAACGTCTACCACGTAGCACTCGCCCACAAGCTCGCCGAACAGCGGGGCGTGGCCGAGCAGCTGGACATCGAGATGCTGCAGGGCATGGCTCCAGCCCAGGCCAGCGAGGTGCAGAAGAAGACCGGCAACCTGATCCTGTACACGCCCGTCGTCCGCAAGGAGGACTTCGACGTCGCCGTGTCCTACCTGGTCCGCCGCCTGGAGGAAAACGGCGCGAAGCAGAACTTCCTCTACGCGCTGTTCACCCCCGAAGAGGACGACGACACCGGCCTGACACCGATGGAAAACCAGGAGCAGCGCTTCCGGGACGCCGTCGCCGACCGCTGGGCGACCTATCACGGGCCGCGCCGCACCCAGGACCGCATCCAGGAAGCCAGGGACAAGGTTGGTGCCACGGGCGGCTCCATCCCGGGCAACTTCCTCAACGAGCCGGACACCGACCCCGCTCTGGCGCAGAACCGCGAGTGGGCCCGCAGCCTGCTCACCCCGGAGGCCGACCCGGGCCCGGCACAGTCGCCGCTGGTCACCGACCCGGCGGAGATCGACAAGATCGTGCAGCGTGCCGTTGAGACCCACGAGGGAGCGTGGGGGCAGAAGACCGGCGCGGAGCGTGCCGAGCTGCTGGACAAGGTCGCTGATTCTCTGGCGAACTACCGTGGCCGCCTGATTTCTGCGGCGGCTTTCGAGGCCGATAAGACGATCGCGGAGTCCGACCCGGAGATCTCCGAGGCCATCGACATGGCGCACTACTACGCAGAATCCGCCCGCCAGCTCGACCGGCACCGCGGTTCGATTTTCACCCCGTACAAGGTCGTCGTGGTCACCCCGCCGTGGAACTTCCCCGTGGCGATCCCGGTGGGTGGTGTGACGGCCGCGCTGGCTGCTGGCGCCGCCGTGATCCTTAAGCCCGCACCCCAGGTGCTGCGCATCGCCGAGGTCTTCGTCGAGGCCATGCGCGAGGCCGGTGTCGGCGAGGACCTGCTCCAGTTGGTCAACGCCGACGAGGACGAGGCTGGCAAGCGCCTGATCAGCCACCCGGACGTGGAATCCGTGATCCTCACAGGAGCCTCGGAGACCGCGCAGCTGTTCCGCAGCTGGAACCCCCGCAAGATCCTGAACGCGGAGACCTCCGGCAAGAACGCCATCATCGTCACCCCGGCCGCGGACCCGGACCTGGCCGTGGAGGATATTTACCAGTCCGCCTTCGGCAACGCGGGCCAGAAGTGCTCCGCAGCCTCCCTGATCATCACCGTGGGCTCGATGTCCAAGAACGAGCGCTTCATGAACCAGCTAGTGGATGCCGTGGAGTCCATCGAGGTGGGTCGCGGCACCGACATCTCCACGTACATGAACGGCATCATCGAGGCCCCAGGCGAGAAACTGGACCGGGCGCTACGCAAGCTCGATAAGGGCGAGAAGTGGCTGGTCAAGCCGAAGCAGCTGGACGAGACCGGCACCCTGTGGAGCCCGGGTATTCGCGATAACGTGCAGCCGGGCAGTTGGTACCACACCAACGAGGCCTTCGGCCCGGTCACGGGCATCATGCATGCCAAGGACCTGGACGAGGCGATCGAGTGGCAGAACTCCACTGGCTTCGCTTTGACCGGTGGCATCCACACCATCGACCGCGACGAGACCGCCTACTGGCGCGAGCGGGTCGAGGTGGGCAATGCCTATGTGGAGCGCGGCATCACCGGCGCCATCGTGCAGCGCCAGTCCTTCGGCGGTTGGAAGGGGTCCTCCATCGGCTCCGGGGCGAAGGCCGGCGGCCCGAACTACGTCGCCCAACAGGGCGTGTGGACCGAAGGCAATATCGAGGAGCTGACCTCCGGGACGGTCGAGCCACGCATCACCCAGCTGCTGCGCGAGTTCCGCGGGCTGGGCTCCCCGGTTTTGGAGGACGCGGATCACGAGTGGCTCCGCCGGGCGGCAGAGTCCGACGCGCACGCCATGGCCGTCGAGTTCGGCGTCGAGCACGACAAGTCGGCGATGGTCGTGGAGTCCAACGTCTTCCGCTACAAGCCGCTGCTAGAACCGCTGCGCGTCCGCGTTAACGCCGACGCCAAGGCGCGCGACGTCCTGCGCCTCCAGCTGGGGGCGGCGGTCACCGGCACGGAGCTGGATATCTCGGCGTCCGAGGAGGTGGCAGCGCAGTTCGGGGAGCTGGGCAAGAGCTTCCGCATCGCCAGCGACCTGGTGTTCGCCGCGGAGATCTCGAAGGCCGCGAACTCCCGCATCCGTTCCCTGGGCGAGAGCCCAGATGCCTTCTACGAGGCCGCGGTCGACTCGAATTCGAAGATCTTCGACCAGCCGGTGCTACCGGATGGCCACCGCGAGCTGCTGACGATGCTGCTGGAGCAGAACATCGCCACCACCGAGCACCGCTTCGGCTACATCCACGGGCTGACGCCTTAGGCGTTCTCCTCCTGCTGCTGCGCCATGCGCCAGCGGATGCCGGCCTCGATGAGCCCGTCGAGGTCGCCGTCGAGGACCTTCTGCGGGTCCCCGACCTCGTATTCGGTGCGCAGATCCTTGACCATCTGGTACGGGTGCAGCACGTAGGAGCGCATCTGGTTGCCCCAGGAGGCGTTGCCGCCCGCGCCGAGGGCATCCATTTCCGCCTTCTCCTCCTGGCGCTTCTTCTCCAACAGCTTGGCCTGCAGCACGCGCATGGCGGAGGCCTTGTTCTGGATCTGGGACTTCTCGTTCTGGCAGGTCACGACGATGCCGGTTGGGATGTGGGTCAGGCGCACCGCGGAATCCGTGGTGTTCACCGACTGCCCGCCCGGACCGGAGGAGCGGTAGACGTCCACGCGGACGTCCGCATCCGGCACCTCGATGGAGTCCGTCTGCTCCACGACGGGCAGGACCTCCACCTCGGCGAAGCTGGTCTGGCGGCGCCCCTGGTTATCGAAGGGGCTGATGCGCACCAGGCGGTGGGCGCCCTGCTCCACGGAGAGCGTGCCGTACATATAGTCACCGTGGATGACGAAGGTCGCGGACTTAATACCCGCCTCCTCCGCATAGGAGATGTCGTAGATATCCACCTTGTGGCCGTGCTGCTCGGCCCAGCGGGTGTACATGCGCAACAGCATCTCCGCCCAGTCCGCGGCATCCACCCCACCGGCGCCGGAGCGGATGTTGACCAGCGCCTCGCGCTGGTCGTACTCGCCGGAGAGCATCGTGGTGATCTCCAGGGATTCGATGGCGGCCCGCAGCGCCGTGCGCTCCTCCTCCGCCATCGCGGCGGCGTCCTCGGCCGCCGCCGGATCCTCCGCGGCCTCCTCCTCGGCCATGTTGTAGAGCACCGGGAGGTCGTCCAGCCGCTGGCGCAGCTCGCGGATTTTCTTCAGCTTGGCCTGCACACGGGAGAGCTCCGAGGTGACCTGCTGGGCGTGATCCGGATCGTCCCACAGCGAGGGGTCGGCGGCCTGATCCTCCAGCTCGCGGGCCCGCGAGTCCAGCTCGTCGAGGTCCAACACCCGCTCGATGGTGGTCAGGGTGCCTTCCAGGTCTTTCAGATCAGAGCTCACATCCGGTTGCATAGTGCGCAAGTCTACCCGGCAGTGTGCACAATGGGATGTATGGCTAAGGCAAAGAATACGTCCACCTCCACCGGCAACTCCCCGGTGCCGGAGGAGATGCTCAACGCGATCATCAAGACCTTCATCGTCGCGCACGTCGACGACACCGATAACCACCTCGCCCAGGCGCTGGTGTACAACGCCGCCCGCCTGGCGTGGCGGATGCGCGCCTCCGGGCTCGAGACGGAGACGAAGACCTCCATCTCCGACGTCGTCACCGCCGCGGATCGGGCCGCCGAGAAGTTCATCACCGATGCGCTGGAGACGATCCGACCGGAGGACGGCGTCCTTGGCGAGGAAGGCACCCGGCGCGAAGGGACCAGCGGGCGGACCTGGGTGATCGACCCCGTGGACGGGACCTATAACTTCACCACCGGCTCGGACTACTGGTGCTCCGCGCTGGCCCTGGTTAAGGGCGACCCGAATGACCCGGAGGAGGTCATCTTCGGCGCCGTGCACCGCCCCGCGATGGGCTACACCTGGTTCGGTGGCCCGGAGATCCCCACCACCCGCGACGCCCAGCCGGTCCCGGAGTTCAAGAACACCCCTGCGGAGCGCACCGTAGTCGGCACCTACCTGCACCCGCCGCTGTTTTCCGTGCCAGAGGTTAGGGACGCCTGGATCGCGGTAACCGGCAACTTCGCGACCGTCCGTATGCTCGGCTCAGCTTCCGTGGACATGGCCGGCGTGGCCTCCGGGGAGCTCGGCTGCTGGATTCAGGACTCCGTGGCGGCCTGGGACTGGCTGCCGGGCCGGGCGCTCGTGGAGGGCGCCGGTGGCGTGGCCGAGCAGATCGAGGCCGCGGGCAAGACCTGGTCGGTGGCCGGCACCGAGTCGGCTGTTGCGAGCGTTAAGACTGCGCTCATCGGCAGTTAGTTTTTGAGGCTAAGATCCAGGGCATGAGCACCACATACTCCGATGACCTGTCGCTTGCCTTCGAGCTGGCCAACGCCGCGGACGAGATCACCATGGCTCGGTTCGAGGCCGAGGACCTCCGCATCGAATCCAAGCCCGACCTCACCCCCGTCTCCGATGCCGACACCGCCGTCGAGCGTCGCCTGCGCGAAATTCTGGCGGACTCCCGCCCAGACGACTTCGTGCTGGGTGAGGAGTTCGGCGGCGAGGCGCACTTCGAGGGCCGCCAGTGGGTCATCGACCCGATCGATGGCACGAAGAACTTCGTCCGCGGCGTGCCCGTGTGGGCCACGCTGATCAGCCTGTTGGAGGACGGCGTGCCGAAGGTGGGTCTGGTCTCCGCACCCGCACTGTGCCGCCGCTGGTGGGCCGCGCCGGGCGCTGGGGCGTGGCGCTCCTTCTCTGTACCGAATACTTTCGACGAGGACTCCACCCCTTCGGCCCAACCGCGCCGCCTGAGCGTGTCGGGCGTGAGCCAGATCGCCGACGCCAGCCTCTCCATCAGCTCCCTGTCCGGCTGGCAGGATCGCGGCCTGCGGGAGCAGCTGGTGGGACTGAGCGACAAGACCTGGCGTCTGCGCGGCTTCGGGGACTTCTGGTCCTACATGATGGTCGCCGAGGGCTCCGTGGATATCGCGGCGGAGCCGGAGGTCAGCCTCTGGGATCTCGCAGCACTCGTCCCGATCGTGGCGGAGGCCGGCGGCACCTTCACGAACGTGGAGGGCGAGCCGGGACCGCACGGCGGTTCCGCGGTGGCCACCAACGGGCTGCTGCACGAGGACGTCATCGCCGCGCTGAATAACTAAGCCGCTTGCCCTAACCAGGGCAGACAGAAAGAAAAAGGACGCTACCGCACGTTGCGGTGGCGTCCTTAACTGTTGGGGGGTGTCCCTATGTTTTTGTCAAGTGCCAGA